>JANQMQ010000047.1 GCA_028279995.1 Candidatus Phaeomarinibacter sp.
CGGGCTGACGAAGCCACAGCCCGATCTGGGACCGGAAATTTCCATCGGGCGGCATTCCTATGGGCTGGCCCGCCGTATGGTGGCCGGTGCGTCAATGGAGGCGCCGTTGACGGTCGGGTCATTCTGTTCGATTGGTCCGGATGTCCTGTTCTTCTCAAAAGCGGATCATCCAATTGATTTACCCAGCACCTATCCGTTCAAGACGCTGATCTGGGACACCGACAAGCCAAACCAGGATGCCGTCACAAAGGGTGGCATCACCATCGGCAATGATGTGTGGATCGGCGCCCGTGCCATCATCATGTCCGGTGTGAGTATTGCCGATGGCGCTATCGTGGCAGCTGGTGCCGTTGTGACAAAGGATGTCGCACCCTATGCCATCGTCGGCGGCAACCCAGCTCGCGAAATCCGCAAACGGTTCGGCGACGCGCAGATCGAGGCGCTTTTGAGCCTGCAATGGTGGGACTGGCCCGACGAGGACATCGAGAAGTTGAGGTCCGAACTGTATGGGCCTGTGGAGGACTTCATTGCCGCGGCGCGGCAGTTGAAGATCTCCGCCTCCTCCTAACCATACAGCGCACCGCTAACCTTTGCGTCGCGAGCAATAGCCTCTTTCAGATCACGTTCGGCCTGCTCCACGATGGGGTGTGTTTTGTCTGTAATGGCAGCTTTCCAGCTCGGACGGGATTGCAGCGCCTCGTAGTAGTCCTTGACGGGAGCGAGAGCTTCGTCTTCGAGGAAATGGTCAAGCCATCCAGTTTCATCCACCCTCAGTAGGATGCATGACCATGTCACGTCAGCGAGTGTGTATTGCGCACCAAGTATCCACGGGCCGCCACTGCGCTTCAGCTGCTTGGCCAGCGTTCCAAGATGGGTGCGCATATGATCACGGCTCTTGTGCAGCATGGCCTGTAGGGGTTTTTGCCCCAGCATTGTCCGCAGCCCAAACAGGCGGGCCGCCGTGAAGAAGGCAGGGCGTTTCTTGTCCGGGTGGAACAGAAATCCAACAAGTATTTTGCGAAGCGGAATGTAGCGGATCGCCGTCATGAAGGCTGGCATAGTCAGGCCGGGAATACAGCTGCCCGCACGTGTCTCCATATTCGCCATCGGATCATCACTTGAGATCACGGCACTTTCGATCCAGCGCTCCATTTCCGCCCGCTCGGTCGCATCCTCTGGCGCAAGTGATGGCGCATCCGCTGCCGCGTGATCTGCCACATAGGACAGGATGTCATCGGACTCGTATATGGGGTGGCCATTGTGAACCAGCGTTGGAACCAGTCCTGACGGATTGATCTCCAGATAGTGCGCACTGATTGTCTCGTACTGGCCGGTCTCGATGAGGTCGATCTGGTGATACCTATACGATAGGCCTGCCTCAGCCATCACCAACCGCGTCTTGCGGGAGCAATGGGAAAAGGCATTCGCATAGAGTTCGAACTCTTCATCGTACGGCAGTGAGATGTCCTGCTGAATGCCGCCGGTCACCGGGTGTGTTTTTCGCCGTGACTTCTCAACGAGAAACCACAGGACCAGAACTGTAGCCAAAATGACAATGCCGACGAAAACCATAGACATGGAAAGTGTCCTTGATGTGGAAGTTAGTCTCGCAAAATGTTGTCCGTCGTGGCGTGGAGTTATTGTCAGTCGTCTGAGGATTCATCCATCCGGTTGGCGATGATTTCCGCCACCATTGCGGCATGTTGATTCACGAATTCATCTGACCGCGGATCAACGCCGAAGACTTTCTTGCACTCATGCTCAACTGAAAAGACGAAAGCCCCGGCACCAACCAGCAGGTAGTACCCATGGGGGTCGAAGTCGATGCCTAGCATGGCCCGCACGTTGTCCTGCATCGGGCGGATGTAAGTGTCCGTAATGTAGTCCATTCGCCAGGAGGGTGTTTTTCCTTCCTGAACCATCAATCGGTTGAGCTGCGGCACGTCGGCACTGAAACGCACGAACATCGTCACGTACAGCTTTACGCGTTCGCGTCGGGGGAGGGCATCCATCAGGCCAAGTACCTGCGCGTTGCGCTCCATCAGTTGCGCAAAGACACTATCCACAACCTTCTTCCAGAACGCTTCCTTGGTCTCGAAGTGGTAGGCGACCAGTCCGCGCTGAACACCGGCCTGGGTCTCGATCGTGCGCAGGGAGACGCCCTCAAACCCAAGGGATGAAAAAAGCTCGGTGCCGGCTTCAAGCAGGACCTCACGGGTTTCCTCTGCCCGCTTCTGGGGTGCCCGGCGCCGGGGTTTCTGGTCTGCTTTGGCCGGGGCTTCTGTAAGTGACACGCAACGCGCTCCAAAAACTTGTTGAATAACAAAATTAGTATCACTAAGTTCGTCAGATAGCAAGTTTATTGGAGACAGAAGATGGGCATTCGAGTTTCGGACGTGGCTTTTGTCAGATTTCAGGCGCCGGACCTGGATCAGATGGAGGCCTTTCTCACCGACTTCGGGCTCGTGCGCGCCGAAAAGACAGACGACACGCTCTATATGCGCGGCGCTGGCGACGAGCCCTTCGTTCATGTGACCCACAAGGGTGCGGCCGGGTTCGCCGGCATCGCCTTCCTTGCCGACAGTGTGTCGGACCTGGAGGCGCTTGCCGCTATGGAAGGGGCGTCACCTGTTGAGGAGATAACGGAACCCGGTGGCGGCAAGCGTGTGCGCTTCGTGGACCCCAACGGTCACAAGGTAGAAGTGGTGGCTGGACGTGAGAGCGTCGGGGCGCTCGACTTGCAACGGGGCGCAGCGACCAACTGCGCAATGCAACAGCCGCGCGTGGACAAGACGCTTAGGTCAGGCGAGGGCCCGGCTCAGGTCATGCGTCTGGGGCATTGCGTCCTCAACGTTGTTGATTTCCGGCAGAGCGAGGCCTGGTACAAGGAGCGTTTCGGCCTGATTACCTCTGACGAGATTGAAATCGAGAAGGGCACCTCGATCGGCGCCTTCATGCGCTGCGATCGGGGAAGTCTTCCCGCTGATCATCACACTCTTTTCCTGCTCGGCACCGGTGAAGCCGGTTTCAACCACGCCGCTTTCGAGGTGGCCAATGTCGATGACCTGATGGCCGGCAACAGCCACCTTGCGGCCAAAGGCTACACCCATGAGTGGGGCGTCGGCCGGCATATTCTGGGCAGTCAGGTCTTCGATTACTGGCGTGACCCCTGGGGCCATACCGTCGAGCACTGGACAGATGGTGACGTCTTCACCAGCGACACGCCGGCCAACACTCAGGGCATTGATACGCTGTTGGGCGTCCAATGGGGCCCACCGCCGCCGCCGACACTCGGCTCCTAGGCACTACGCCGTTACATCAAAACAATCAGAGGATACGCAGCATGAAGCTCGCAACATTTACCCATGGCGGCAAAACACGCATTGGCAAGGTCGTTGGTGACGACATTGTGGACCTTGCCGCAGCCGACCCGTCCCTCCCCACAGAGATGATCGCATTTCTCAAGGCTGGCGACGCCGCAATGGCGGCGGCAGAAAAGGCGTCCGGTTCAGAAATCCCGCTCGCAGAGGTCACACTGGAAGCCCCGATCATGAAGCCGGGCAAGGTCATGGCGATCGGCCTCAACTATGGGGATCACGTGAAGGAGTCAGGTCTCGACACGCCGGAAAACCAGATCTGGTTTACCAAGTCACCTACCGGTTGCGTCGGCGAAGGCGCGGACGTCCTCAAGCCTGCCGTGTCTGACATGGTCGATTGGGAAGCTGAACTCGTCATGGTCATCGGCAAGCGTGCGCGCAATGTACCGCGTGAGCGCACCCACGAAATTGTCGCTGGCTACTGCTGCGGCAACGACATCTCCGTGCGCGACTGGCAGTTCCATTCCCCGCAGTTCACCATCGGCAAGAGCTTCGACACACACGGCCCCATTGGCCCGTGGATCACGACGTCGGATGAAGTCGGCGATCCCCACGATCTGGATATCAAGTGCCTCGTCAACGGCGAAGTGAAGCAGTGTTCGAACACGAAGCACCTGATCTTTGACTGCTTCGACCAACTCGCGGAGCTGACCCAAGTCATGACACTTGAGCCCGGCGACATCATCTTCAGCGGCACCCCCGGTGGCGTTGGCATTGCCATGCAGCCGCCTCAGTTCATGAAGATCGGTGACGAGGTCACAATCGAGATCAGCAAGCTCGGCTCGATCACCAACACTTTGGTGGCCGAAGACACGACCACCGTCATTGAGTAGGGGGCGGCCATGTATGATGTGACCATCATCGGTTATGGCCCGGTCGGGGCAATGCTCGCCGCCCTTCTGGGCGCAAAGGGCCGAAAGGTTCTGGTCGTCGAACGCGACACGGATGTCTATCCACTGCCCCGAGCCGTGCACATGGATCACGAGGTGTTTCGCCTCATCAGTCTTGTCAATGCAGACAAGGCCGTGATGGAGATCAGCCGACCAACATCGACTTATGATTTTGAGACGGCGGACGGCGACCTGTTGATGGGGTTTGCGCCGCCTAAGGAGCCGGCCCCAACCGGATATCCTTGGAGCAACATCTTCCACCAGCCAACCCTCGAAAAAGCGATCCGAGCGGATGTGGAACGCCACCCGAGCATCGAGGTGCGCCTAGGTGTGGAGTTCAAGTCCTACGATGATTCAGCGGCCGACCATGTGAAGGTTAGCCTGTCCGACAATCCTGATGCTCCGGTCGAAACCAGATATCTGGTTGGGTGTGATGGGGGCCGGTCACCGGTGCGCCGCCAGGCGGGGATCGGCATGGACGATCTGGATTTCAACGAGCCCTGGGTCGTTGTGGATGTCCTGCTGGCTGACGGCATGGATGTTCTTCATGAGGCCAGCCGCCAGATTTGCGATCCACGCCGCCCGGTCACATCCATACCCATCGGCCATGGCCGTCACCGCTGGGAGTTCATGTTGCTGGACGACGAAGTTGAGCGGGACATGACAACCAAGGAAAACCTGGAACGTCTGATCGCGCCGCAACTGCCTGAGGGCGTCACCATGGCCGAGATCGAAGTGGAGCGCAGCGCCGTCTACACCTTCCATGGCGTATTTGCCGAAAAATGGCGAGATGGACGCGTCCTTCTGGCAGGCGATGCAGCCCATCAGATGCCGCCGTTCCTAGGGCAGGGGCTGTGTTCCGGTGTGCGGGATGCCGCCAACCTCGCCTGGAAACTGGACGCCATCCTCGCAGGGGATGCGTCGGAGGCGCTGCTGGACACCGTTCAACCCGAACGCGAACCACAGATCCGCTTTATTACTGAAACGGCCATCGGCATGGGACAGGTCGTTTGCACCCATGATATCGAACAGGCAGCCGCCCGTGACAAGGAGATGTGCGTCGGCAAGCGCGAAGATCGCGTAAACGGGATGCCGCCTTTGCCACCGGTAGAGGCTGGTGGAAGCGACACACCCAATGCCGGCCTTCCTCTGAGCAAGGACGCGGGCCTGGATACAGCTGCTCCCTATCAGCCGATCCTCATTCTCAGGTCAAAGGGTGATGCGCCTGCGTCATCAAGTGTTCCCGACCTGCATGTGGCATGGCTGACAGGAGAGGGGGCGCTGGCAGACAAGGATGGTTTCCTTGCGGACCAGCTCGCCAATGCATCAGCGTTGCTGGCACGCCCCGACAAGATCATTTTCGGAACCGGTGATGCGGCCGAGTTGCTTGCTGAATACGCAAGGTATCTCCGCGCGGACGCCCGCATGGCGGCATGACCTAAGGGACATGGCTGCTACCTGCCTGGCAAGTGATATCGATATCAGCAAGGTCACCTGGGCTCCATGGTCCGGCAGTCAAAAAACCAACCATCCCAAGCGGGTAGGTTGCTGCGCGTCGAGTGATGTTTGCTCTGCAGAGCATCAAGGCTTTCTTTGTCCTCGGGCTTTCGGCACAGTGTCCTCGCTTCACCGGGCCGATGTCGGCTTGGCCTGGAAGCTGGGCCGGGATGAAAGCGACGAGGAACCAAAAATGACCAATGCCGATGTCATCACGCAGACTCTTGAGCTTGTCGTAGACAAGCTCGGCGATCCGGCGCCCCTGGTCTATGAGCGCCTGTTCAAGCAGCGCCCCGATCTGGAAGAAATGTTCTTCATGGACTCAGACGGCGGTGTGCGCGGTTCAATGCTGCAGCAATGCTTCGATTGTATCTTTGATATCGCCGCTGACGGCATCCTATGCGGCAGTGTCATACCGTCCGAGTGCCAGCGTCACGAGGAATATGGCGTGGAAGCCGACCTCTTCGTCAGTTTCTTCACGACAATCCGGGATACTTTCCGCGACATGCTGGCAGACGCCTGGACACCACAAATGGAAGAAGCCTGGTCAACACTTCTTGCGGATCTGGCTGGGGTGCAAGCCAAGGCAGCCTGACCGGTTGCCAGCGGCCCGCCAGCCTGCGGGAAAATTCTGAAGGTGCTGGCTGGGGGACTAGGATTCGAACCTAGACTGGCGGAGTCAGAGTCCGCTGTCCTACCATTAGACGATCCCCCAACGAGGAAGCGGCGGTTTAGCGTGAAGGCTTGGCATCTGTCAAACCTCTTTCGCGCAATTCCTGCTTGACTGCCGTGGTTAGCACTTTCTCGCCGAAAGCTTAATTCCGCATTTACCCCGCGCAGATAGGATTATGTCCGGAATCTGGCTGTTCTGCTTGCGCATGCAGCCGTCAGACTGGGCAGGAGGGCGCCGATGTCGGATATGTCGGCCGTTGCAAAGCGGGATCTTTCAAAATCCCATCTGGTTATGATCGAAGAGTCGTCCTATCTGCGCTCCATCCTCACGCAGCTGGTGAAATCCTTTGAGCCACGCAGCCTGGATATTTTTCCGGACGAGGAAACGGCAATCGCCCGTCTGGCTTTTGCCCCCGCAGACTGCATTCTGATCGACTGGCGGCCCGAGGACGGGATTGGATTGAAGGTTCTCAAATACATTCGCGGGGATACAGGCTGTCAGTCTCCGGAAGCTGGCATTGTGTGCATGGCGGCGCTGCCATCGCGCGAATCTGTTGAACTGGCCCGCGATAACGGGTCCAACGTCTATGTAACAAAGCCATTTTCTGCCACCGAGCTGCGCCGCAAAATCGAGTCATCAATCTTCGCACCGCGTAACTTCGTCGTTGCCGAGGGATTTGTCGGACCCGACCGGCGTCACCGCAAGTCTTCCTTTGATGGCGGCGAACGCAGGGGCAACGGTCCGCTGACCCAGAACGAAATCGACTCGATGATGGCGGATTAGGCCTGTTTGTCCGCATCGCCCGTCCGGGTACTGGTCATTTGCCGGCACGCAGTGCTAGGCTTTTCACAAGTTCAACATAAAACCGCGCTGCATCCGGCTTTATTGGTGCGTGGCAGCGCGAGGAGTGGGACGGGTGAACGACTCGCACGATACCGTGCGGGTGGCCCCGGCTTCCCCTGGCGACGCCGGGCAATCACCCCGGACTGACGCCGGCGTGCCTGGCGCCACACGTGTGGAAAAGCAGCACTCTTTGCCGGACGGCGAAGTGGCACAACACGCACGCCTGCCCGACCAGCCTGACGTCGTATCTGAACCGAAACAGACGTCCGGCAAAGATCAGTCCCCACGGGGCAACAACCAGTCGCAAAACAAACAGCCGCGCAAACGCACGTCTGCTGGCCGACCGCAGGAGAAAACGCGCCGCAAAGAACCTCGCCGCCGCGGCAAGAACCAGTCGGCACAGCAACGGTGCTATGCCGCAATCGATCTGGGCACGAACAACTGTCGGCTCCTGATCGCCAAGCCGACGAAGTCCGGATTCGAGGTCGTTGACGCCTTTTCGCGGATCGTGAGGCTGGGTGAGGGCCTCGGCACGCACAACATGCTCACAGACGAGGCCATGGACCGCACCATTGCGGCATTGCGCATCTGCGCATCCAAAATGCGCCGCCGTAACGTTGTGAAAGCGAGGGTAGTGACCACTCAAGCTTGCCGCCATGCAGACAATGCAGACGTGTTCATGCGGCGCGTGGCCAGGGAAACGGGCCTAGAGCTTGAAGTGCTGAGCCCTGAGGATGAAGCCAGGCTCGCCGTGCTGGGCTGCGCTCCTTTGCTGGACAGGCAGGCCAGGCGGGCTTTGGTTTTTGACATAGGCGGCGGGTCCACAGAACTGGTCTGGCTGGATCTTGAAGACAAGTCAGCGAGCCACGCGCCGGACCTTCTTGCCTGGGCGTCTCTGCCGGTAGGCGTTGTCACATTGGCGGATCGCTATGACGGGCGCACGGTCAACCGTACCGGCTATGAGGCGATGGTCTCGGAAGTAAGATCGCTGCTGCATGACCGCCCCTGGTCGGACGAACTGGATGCCCAGATCTCGGATGCGGTCGAGGCGGGAGATATTCACCTGTTGGGCACGTCAGGCACGGTCACCACCATTGCCGGCATTCATCTTGGTCTGAAACGCTATGACCGCTCGAAGGTAGACGGCATCTGGGTCGACTTTGCAGACGTAACGGCGGTAACAGATGGTCTCAGCATCATGAACTTTGATGAGCGGGCCAGCGTTCCCTGCATCGGCAAGGAGCGGGCTGATCTGGTGCTGGCCGGGTGCGCCATCCTCGAGGCCATTCAGACCTCGTGGCCCTGCAAGCGCCTTCGTGTGGCGGATAGGGGCCTTCGCGAAGGAATCCTCATTACCCTGATGCGCGAAGAACGCCGCAACCAGAAACGCAAACGCCGTCGCCGCCGCGGGGGCAGGGGCCGCCGCAAACCGGGCAGCCAGACCGCACGATCTCCTTCCGCCGGCAATGAGCAGCAATCAGGTACCCATGAGTAAACGGAACAAAGGCGGCGGCAGAGGTGGCAGCGGCAACGCGTCCAGCACACGCGAGCTGAAGCAGAGGGTCAAAACCGCTCGTGGCCGCAAGAACTCCTCGACGCTGTGGCTGCAGCGTCAGCTGAACGATCCCTACGTTGCGGCAGCCCGGCGTGACGGATATCGCAGCCGCGCGGCTTACAAGTTGATTGAGATCGACGACAAGCACCACATCCTGAAGCCCGGCATGCGCGTTGTTGACCTCGGTGCAGCGCCCGGCGGGTGGACGCAGATCGCCGGCAAGAGGTGCGGCGCGGCCAACAATCGGGGCGGGGAGGTTGTCGGCATTGATCTTCTGCCGGTCGAGCCCTTAGCCGGAGCCACTCTTCTTGAGATGGATTTCATGGCTGACGAGGCACCCGATGAGCTGAAGCGGCTGACGGGTGGCCCGGCGGACGTGGTCCTCTCCGACATGGCTGCCTCCGCTACCGGTCACAAGCCGACAGACCATCTGCGGATCATGCATCTGTGTGAACTGGCCCTCGAATTTGCCACAGAAGTCCTCAAGCCGGGGGGCAGCTTCCTTGCCAAGGTCTTGCAGGGGGGAGCAGAAAAGGACCTGATGACCATGCTGCGGACCAACTTCAAGGTGGTCCGCCATGTAAAGCCCAAGGCCAGCCGGTCCGATTCGGCGGAAATGTATGTCCTGGCCACCGGGTTCAAGGGTAACAAGCCCTTGGAAGAGGCTTAAACAACCTGAAGCCAGCCCTGATCTGCTGGTTCACGGCCCTTTGATGCCCGCTGCATGGCAAGTTTGCGTTTGTGCAGCGCAAAACGGTTTGCCGTGAGCCGCCATCATGGTATTTACCCCCGCCAACGACGAAAACCTGCGTCCCGCCTGTCATCCGGCAGCCCCAGCACGCAGAAGCGGAGGTTGGCTTGCAAATCCAGAACGGAAATATCCCCGAGGCCCTCACATTTGACGATGTGTTGCTGCGCCCGGCTGCGTCAGATGTGCTTCCCGGAGACGTGGACACAAAGACAAGACTCACCGCCGATATCGAGCTTGGTATTCCCATCATATCGTCCGCCATGGACACCGTGACGGAAGCTCCGCTGGCCATTGCCATGGCCCAGGCAGGAGGCCTCGGCATTCTTCACCGTAACATGTCCCCGGACGAGCAGGCCGAGCAGGTCCGTCAGGTGAAGAAATTCGAAAGTGGCATGGTCGTGAACCCGGTCACCATCGCTCCTGAAGCGACCCTCGAAGATGCGTTGACCCTGATGGAACAGCACCGCATCTCCGGCATTCCGGTTGTGGAAGCCAACCACAAGCTCGTAGGTATCGTCACCAACCGCGATGTCCGTTTTGCAAGCAGCGCGGACCAGCCGGTGCATGAATTGATGACGAAGGATGTCGTCACCGTGCGTGAGAATGTTGGCCAGGACGAAGCGAAACGCCTGCTGCATCAGCACCGCATCGAGAAACTGGTGGTGGTAGATGAAAACTACCACTGCACCGGCCTTATCACCGTCAAGGACATGGAGAAGGCCAAGCTCCACCCCAATTCATGCAAGGACGAACAGGGTCGTCTGCGTGTCGGTGCGGCCACATCTGTGGGGGATGGTGGGTTTGAACGGACTGAAGCGCTCATTGCCGCCGGCGCGGACGTAGTGGTCGTGGACACGGCTCACGGTCATTCATCCGGTGTGCTGGACTCCGTCCGCCGCATCAAGCAGCACAGCAACTACACTCAGGTCATCGCCGGCAACGTGGCGACGGCGGAAGCTACCCGCGCCCTTATCGAGGCGGGGGCGGACGCCATCAAGGTTGGTATCGGCCCGGGCTCCATCTGCACCACCCGCATCGTGGCCGGCGTCGGTGTGCCGCAACTGTCAGCGATCATGGAGTGCGCGGCCGAGGCCAAAGGCTCCGGCCGTCCGGTCATCGGCGATGGCGGTATCAAGTACTCCGGTGACCTTTCCAAGGCCATTGCCGCCGGTGCCGATGTTGCCATGCTGGGTTCGCTCTTCGCGGGCACCGATGAAAGCCCCGGCGAGGTGTTTCTCTATCAGGGCCGCAGCTACAAGGCGTATCGCGGCATGGGGTCCATCGGCGCCATGGCACGCGGTTCGGCAGATCGTTACTTCCAATCGGACGTGAAAGATCAGCTCAAGCTTGTACCGGAGGGCATCGAGGGCCAGGTGCCGTACAAAGGCCCTCTGTCAGCCGTGTTGCACCAGCTTGTGGGCGGTCTGCGTGCCTCCATGGGCTATACTGGCTGCAAGGACATTTCGACCATGCATGAGCAGGCAGAGTTCCGCCGCATCACCAATGCGGGCCTCGCCGAAAGCCACGTGCATGACGTGACCATCACCCGCGAAACGCCGAACTATCCGAGCCCAAGCCGTTGACCCCAGGTGCCCGCGTTGCGGCAGCGATTGAAATAGTCGAGGACATCGAGCGCGGCGAGCGCCCGGCAGATGATGTGGTGCGCCAATGGGGCCGCAGCCATCGCTTTGCAGGGTCAAAGGACCGGCGGGCAATCTCGTCTCAGGTCTATTCCGTGCTACGCCGGCGGGGCTATTACGCAGAGGCATCCAGTGCTGAACCACGTGCCTTGATAATCGCTGACCTTGTGCTGGGCGAGGGGAAGGCTCCTCAAGAGGTGGCGGCACTCTTCTCCGGCGAGGGGCACGCGCCGCCGCCGCTGAACAACGATGAACACTCTCTGATCAATGTTCTGATGAGCGGCATGCAGGATGGCCTCCCCGCCTACGACGTCCCGGATTT
>JANQMQ010000049.1 GCA_028279995.1 Candidatus Phaeomarinibacter sp.
TGCAGCCGGCGAACTGGTTCCGGCATTTGAGTGCTTCGATGCCGTCTCTACCGGTACGGCCGACTGCTACAACGGTGCGGAATACTACTGGCAGGGCAAGTCGGTCGGGTTCTCATTCTTCACCGCTGTTCCCTTCGGCATGACGGCAAATGAACTGACCGCCTGGATTTATCATGGCGGCGGCCAGGAACTGTGGGACGAGCTGTCGGCCCAGTTCAACCTCAAGGGCTTCCTCTCCGCCAATACCGGCGTCCAGATGGGCGGCTGGTTCAACAAGCGGATTGAAAGCCTGGAAGACCTCAAGGGCCTGAAGATCCGCATGCCCGGACTTGGCGGCGAAGTCCTGCGCCAGCTCGGCGCGGCAGCTGTGAGCCTTCCGGGTCCGGACATTTACCAGGCCCTGCAGACCGGTGCCATCGACGCAACCGAATGGGTTGGCCCGTGGAATGACCTTGCACAGGGCTTCTACAAGGTCACGAAATACTACTACTGGCCCGGCTTCCATGAGCCCGGCGCCGCACTGGCCACGGTCTTCAACAAGGACGTGTTTGAAAGCCTCACCAAGGGCCAGCAGGAAATCATTCAGAACGTCTGCCACACCGAGCATGACTACACGCTGGCAGAGTTCAACCACAACAACTCTGCAGCCCTGGACACACTCCTGCGCGACCATGGGGTAATCCTCGAAAAGTTTTCCGATGAGGTGTTTGCCGGCTACCGCGAAGCCTCGGCCAAGGTGCTTGAAGAGGCATCCAAGGAAAGCGAAATCGCCGGACGCATTTACAAGAGCTTCCGCGAGAACTTGGATAACTCAATCCGTTGGACACGGATCTCCGAAGAAGCATACGTCAACATGCGTACCGGCCAGTCCGGTTAGGCAACTTCATCGTGAAACGCCTCATCGCCCTGATTGACG
The DNA here is from genome assembly GCA_028279995.1 of Candidatus Phaeomarinibacter sp. Classification (GTDB taxonomy): domain Bacteria; phylum Pseudomonadota; class Alphaproteobacteria; order CGMCC-115125; family CGMCC-115125; genus Pyruvatibacter. Next base: position 917 of record JANQMQ010000049.1, read on the forward strand.
AACTGAACGAGCGCGTCGGCCGCGCCGTGTCATGGCTCGCCCTGCTCATGGTGCTGGTACAGATCATCGTTGTGGTGCAGCGCTATGTATTCGGCATCGGGTCCATCTGGATGCAGGAATCCATTGTCTACATGCATGGTTTCCTGTTCATGCTGGCCGCCGGCTATACCTTGCTGCACAACGGCCATGTCCGTGTTGACGTGTTCTACCGCGAGGCCACCCCGCGCCGGAAGGCCATGACGGACCTCTTCGGCTCCTTGTTCTTCCTGCTACCCATGTGCGTGTCCATCATCTGGCTTGCGTGGCCTTATGTGTCTAACTCATGGGCCATTCTCGAAGGCTCGAAAGAGACGAGTGGTATCCACGGGGTCTATCTGCTGAAGAGTGTGATCATTGTTTTTGCCGTCCTGGTTGCCCTGCAGGGCATCTCCATGGCCGCCCACGCCATACGCATCCTGACCGGCGACGAGGCGCCCAGCGATGAAGCACCGCCGGAGCTTTTGTAATGGGCGTTGCTGACATTCTTGATATCGCGATGTTCGCGACCGCCTGCATCTTCCTGCTTGCAGGTTTCCCAGTCGCATTCACCCTTGCGGGTACGGCGCTGATCTTTGCCGTGCTGGGCGCCATGCTCGGCGTCTTTGATCTGTCATTCCTGCGCGCCTTCCCCCAGCGCATTTTTGGCACCATGACCAACGAAACGCTGATAGCGGTTCCGCTGTTCGTATTCATGGGGGTGATGCTTGAGCGTAGCCGCGTTGCCGAAGAACTGCTGGAAAACATGAGCCGCCTTTTTGGCGCCATGCGCGGCGGCCTGGGCATTTCCGTTACCATCGTGGGCGCGCTGCTGGCGGCATCAACCGGCATCGTCGGTGCCACTGTTGTCACCATGGGACTCCTATCCCTGCCCACCATGCTCAAGCGCGGCTATGATCCGGCCCTGGCAACCGGCTCAATCGCAGCAGCCGGCACCCTGGGGCAGATCATTCCCCCCTCCATCGTGCTCGTCCTGCTCGGCGACGTGATGTCCAGTGCGTATCAGAACGCCCAGCTCTCCATGGGGAACTTTTCACCGGATGCCCTCTCCGTGGGCGATCTGTTTGCCGGTGCCCTGATCCCAGGCCTCATGCTGGTGGGACTCTACATCACCTACCAGCTGCTGATGGCTTTCCTCAAACCAGCATCATCTCCCGCGCTCGACGCATCCGAGCTGGAAAACCTCCCCGGCATCGGACCGATCCTCCAGGCACTCATTCCGCCCGTTCTGCTCATCGTCGCTGTGCTCGGCTCCATCCTCACAGGCGTCGCAACACCGACCGAAGCAGCGGCTGTAGGGGCCGTTGGCGCAACATTGCTCGCGGGATACCGCCAGCCTCTGCTGGATGTTGCCGCCCACGGGGATGCGCCTGCATGGCGGGGCGGCATCATCCGGCTGATGGCGAGGATACATGTCAACGGGCTCTGGCCACCGGTCATCGCAGCGGCGTCAATCCTTGGCTTGTTTGTTCTGACAGCCAACTTCGATCTTCGTCTGGGACTGGATACTGACAGCACCACACTCCAGATGGCGCGCGGCATGGCCTATGTGCTCTGCGGACTCGTCGCCTGGGGCATGTTCGTGTCACTGCTTCGCACACTGAGCAATGGCTGCCTCGGACAGGTTGTCCGCACCACAACAGAGATCACCTCCATGGTCTTTGTAATCCTCATCGGCGCGGCCCTGTTCAGCCTCGTATTCCGGGGACTGGGTGGCGATGACACGGTCCATGAATTCCTCAATGCCATGCCAGGCGGTGTCGTGGGTGCCGTCATCATCGTGATGCTGGTGATGTTCATCCTGGGCTTCTTCCTCGACTTCATCGAGATCACCTTCGTGGTCGTACCCGTGGTTGCACCTGTCCTGCTGATGATGGGGGTCGACCCCATCTGGCTTGGCGTGATGATGGCGATCAACCTGCAGACCTCCTTCCTGACGCCGCCCTTCGGCTTTGCGCTGTTCTATCTGCGTGGCGTGGCACCGCCCGAGGTCAAGACAACGGACATCTACAAAGGCGCCCTGCCCTTTGTGGCAATCCAGCTCCTTGCTCTGGTCATATTGTCGATGTTCCCTGAAATCGCCACATGGCTTCCCGAAATTGTCTTCGGCTAACACATAAGGACAAGCGCTATGGCGACCGGCAAAGCAGACGGCCCCCGTCTTCCCAACTACATGGCTACGACGCTGATCATGATTGCCGTCGTCGGCATCGTATCCGTGGCCGTGACCCAGGGCTGGCTGGAACTTGATCAGGACCCTGTGCACCTGACGGTCACCGCACCTGAAAAGGTGATCCTGCCGCGTCAGGGTGAGGTCCCGATGAGCTATACAGTGAACCTCAAGAACAACACCGATGATCCGGTGCTTCTGGAAGCATCAACGCCCTGCCGCATTCACCGCTGGTTCGTGGCTGATCAGGGCGGCAACTTTGTTCAGGGCGAACCGGAAGAAATCTGCGCGCAAGTTGTCATGAACGCGGACCTGAAGCCCGACAGCTACCTGGAAGACGTCAACGAGATTGCACTCGATGCGGTGCGTTATCAGGCTGGCGCCCAGTATCAGCTCATGGTCCGCTACTGGGGCTATGACCGGATCCACGTCTTCACGGTCGAGTAGCTTTAAAGTTCAGTCTGAATTGACCCGTCAAAGCTGATCCAGTCCCGCTTGGGGAACCCTGTCGGCGGCAGCCGCCCGGCCTGCGCCCGCTCACCGCGCCAGTCCTTGAGGGCCTTGGCCTCAATAGTCTTCTGCCCACCCCCATCACGCCACTGGAAGCCGTTCTTCAGGGTAAAGACCTTTGCCTGCCGCAGACCACCATCCTTGTAGCGTTGCAGCCGCACACCTCGGCCGCGGGTCATCTGATTGACCTGATCCAGCGGGAACAGCAGCAGCTTCCGGTTCTCGCCCATCACTGCAATCGTATCCCCGTCAGCAGTCACGCATGTTTGCGCCTCATCACCCGCTGCTAAATTCAGCACCTGCTTGCCCTTGCGGGTCATGGCGATGATGTCATCTTCAGGCACCACGAAGCCGTACCCGGTCTGCGAAGCCACCAGCAACTGCCGGCCTGGCTTGTGCACGAAAAGCGAGACAATGGTTTCGCCATCACCCAGATCAACCATCACGGACACCGGCTCACCAAAGCCACGACCACCCGGCAGCTTGGACGCATCAAGCGTGTAGAAACGGCCATTGGTCGCAAACAGAATGATCTTGTCCGTTGTCTGCGCGTGCACCGCAAAGCGTGCCCCGTCTCCGGTCTTGTATTTGAGTGACGACGTGTCCTCCGCATGCCCTTTCATGGAGCGGATCCAGCCATTCTCCGAGCACACGACCGTAATCGGTTCCTTGACAGTAAGCTCTTCGACAACGGCGGCTTCATCTACGTCCGGGGCGTCTGTCAGCTCACTGCGGCGACGGCCAAGGTCCGTCTTCGGCCCGAACGTCTTCTTCAGCTCCTTCAGCTCACCGGAAATCCTGTCCCACTGCTTGGCTTCGGATTTCATCAACGCATTGAGCGTCTTGCGCTCGGCAGTCAGCTCCTTGTGCTCGCCCTTGATCTCCATCTCTTCAAGCTTGCGCAGGGAGCGCAGGCGCATGTTGAGAATGGCTTCCGCCTGCACATCGGTCAGCTTGAACGCCTTGATGAGCTCCTGCTTTGGCTCGTCTTCTTCCCGGATGATGCGGATGACCTCATCCAGATTGAGATAGGCAGCAAGATAGCCCTCCAGGACTTCCAGGCGGTGGGCGATCTTGCCGAGCCGGAATTTTGTGCGCCGCTGCAAGACCACACGCCGGTGGTCAAGAAATGCGCGAAGCACCTCTTTAAGACTCATCACCTGCGGCACCTGCGTCGCGCTCAGTACATTCATGTTGAGCGGCACGCGGACTTCCAGATCGGTCGCGCGGAACAGGCTTTCCATCAGGACTTCCGGATCAATCGTCCGGGTCTTGGGTTCAAGGACCAGCCGCACATCCTCTGCAGACTCGTCACGTATGTCGCCCAACAGGGCCAGCTTCTTGGCCTGCAACAGGTCGGCGATGCGCTCGATCAGCCGCGCCTTCTGCACCTGATAGGGCATCTCCGTAACGACGATCTGATAGCCGCCGCGGCCCGTGTCTTCCTTGGTCCAGCGTGCCCGCAGACGGAAAGAGCCCCGCCCTGTGCGATAGGCTTCCGCAATGTTCTCCGCAGGCTCGATCAGAACACCACCGGTTGGAAAGTCCGGCCCCGGCACATATTTCAGCAGGGTGTCATCACGCGCATTGGGCTGCTTAATAAGATGCAGGGACGCATCAATAAGCTCGGCCACGTTGTGCGGCGGAATGGACGTTGCCATACCGACGGCAATACCCGTGGTTCCGTTGGCCAGCAGGTTCGGGAATGCCCCGGGCAAGACCACTGGCTCTTCATCTTCGCCATCGTAGGTATCGCGGAAGTCGACCGTATCCTCGTCCAGGCCCTCCAGCATCAGCCGGGCCACTTCGGTCATGCGGCTTTCCGTGTAGCGCATGGCAGCCGCGTTATCGCCGTCGATGTTTCCGAAGTTCCCCTGCCCCTCGACCATGGGATAGCGCTGCGCAAAGTCCTGCGCCAGACGCACCAGCGCGTCATAGATCGACTGGTCCCCATGCGGGTGGTAGCGGCCGATCACCTCCCCAACCACGCGGGCGCATTTCTTGAACCCGGTATTGGGGTCAAGCTTCAGTTGGCGCATGGCAAACAACAGGCGGCGTTGCACCGGCTTCAGGCCATCCCTGACATCAGGCAGGGCACGCTGCGTTATGGTCGACAGGGCGTAGGCGAGATAACGCTCTTCAAGCGCTTCCCGCAGCGCAATCGGCTGGGCGTTCTCTGGCGGTGTGGTCGGCTTGCTCATGTCACTCCAACGGGAGAATTGGTCAGGCTTGCTGGCGGGCTCCAACGCCACCCGGGAAGGGTTGGGAGCTCGAATCAAGTTATGCTGGTCAGTGTAGTTGGTCACCTGTCACGGGAATGTGGTCAAGCGGCCTGATGGTGGGGAAACATGAGTTGAGGGTGGATCAGGGCTTCATGATCTCCAACAGGCACTACTGGCTCTTTATGGCCCTCGCCGCTCTTTTGACAGTGGCTCTCGCCAGCTACGGCATTCCCACCTCTGCGACTTTTACCCCAACCACCGAAGCCGCCACACGGCTTGCAGCCGGAGCCGGGACCTTGCTGATCTTGCCGGCCATTCTTGTCATTCCCTGGCGGCAGGTTCAGCTCACCAGGCGCAATGTGACGAACACGCCGCTATACGCGGGCACAGCCGTCTTCGCGATGATGGCTTTTGTCACCCTCATGGGGGCTAGCCTGAACAGTTAGGCCGTCAGGGCGTCCGGCAAGGCCACTCGGGGCATGGGGAGTGGCTTGTCGGATGGCGCAAAGACCCGCTTTTCAAGAAAGAAACCAGTCAGCCGCAATCCATCCTGCACGTCCTGCATGTCCGCCGCCCCACTGCCGGTGAGAAAGCGTGGCAGCGGCAGGAGCCGTTCCTTGTAGATTCCCGCAGCATCCGCCGTAACGGCGCGACCCGAGCGTGGTGACACATAGGCCAGATTGTCCGTTTCACCGGTCAGCGCGCAGGCTGAAAGATCAAGACCAAACCCCAGATCCTCGAGCACCCCAAGCTCCCAGCGGACCAAGATGGCGGGCCATGCTTCCGGTTGCTCAAGGGAATCCAGCAGGATCGTGAGCCCGTCATACACCCGTGGGTGGGCCTCACGCTCAGGCAGAGCAGCACTGGCCAGCGCCGCAGCGGCGGTCAGACCCGCCAATGCCTTGCGATCAGCCAGCACTGTTGCAACCCGTTGAGAAAGCGGCTCCGCAGTGTAATTGCCCAGATGTTCCTGCAAACGCGCCCGCCAAGTAACGCTCAGCGTGTTCCCGGTCTGCAGTACGCCGCGCATCCGCTTTGATGCGCCGCCTCTGACAAGTCCCATATGACGGCCGTGATCACGGGTGAGAAGCTCAAGAATGGCTGAGCTTTCCCCATGGGCGCGGACATGCAGAACAATACCCTCGTCAGACCAGTCCATTAGTGGTGTTGCATCCTCCCGAAGCCCGGAACATGACAATCGAGTCGCAGGGTCATCTCATAAAAATCAAGGACTTGGCCGGCTCAATTGAGACAGAATGACAACAAAACTGCGACTATGCACCGGCTTATCCCACGCTGTGGAAAACTGAACATCCGTTAAGCAACCGGCACCAAGGAGCACCCCACTACTTCGCAGGGAAATCCAGTCCCATCATCCTGTAGCGTTCAGGGTCATCTGCCCAATTTTCGCGTACTTTCACGAACAGGAACAGATGCGCCTTGATGCCCAGCGCTTCCTCAATGTCCTTGCGGGCCTGCTGGCCGATTTCCTTGATCGCCGCCCCACCCTTGCCCAGCACGATGCCCTTCTGGCCCGGGCGCTCCACATAGATGACCTGATCGATCTTGATCGAACCGTCCTTGCGCTTGGTCCAGCCCTCGGTTTCCACCGTTGTGGCGTATGGCAGTTCGTCATGAAGGCGCAAAAACAGCTTTTCGCGAGTGATCTCAGCCGCGAGAACACGCTGTGACAGATCAGCCACCTGGTCTTCGGGATAGAGATACGGACCCTCAGGAACCATCTCGGCAAGCCGCTTTCGCAGGTCAGCCACGCCGCTGCCGTTCAGCGCGGAAATCATGAAGGTGTCGGCAAACCTGACCTTCTCATTGGCTGCGAAGGCAAGTTCCATCAGCTGTTCCCGCGGAGCCTCGTCCACCTTGTTGAGCACCAGCAAACAGGGATGTTTGGCTGCCGCCAGACTGTCCAGAATGGCGATGAAGCCTTCATGGTCGGGCCGCGTTCGCTTTGCGTCGACAATGAGTGCCGTAACGTCGGCATCGTCGGCCCCGCCCCATGCAGCTGAAACCATGGCTTTGTCCAGACGCCGTTTGGGCGCAAAGATGCCCGGCGTATCCACAAACACCAGCTGGCTGGTTCCCTCCATGGTGATACCGCGAATGCGTGTGCGCGTCGTCTGCGCCTTGTGCGTCACGATGGCGAGCTTCTGGCCGATCAACTGATTGAGGAGGGTTGATTTGCCGGCGTTCGGGGCGCCGATCAGGGCTACGAATCCCGCTCCGGTCGTGCCTTCAGCAAGTGCAGTTTCGGGATCGCTCATACGTCATCTTCCAGTTTGACCAGCAGCGCGGATGCCGCAGCCTGTTCTGCTGCCCGTTTCGAAGGGCCTGTCCCGCGGGCAACTCCGGCGCTGCCTGCATTCACCTCAACTTCAAAGACCGGAGCATGATCGGAGCCCTTCTGACCCACCACAGTGTATTTGGGATGGGTAAGACCAAGCGTATGCAGCTGTTCCTGCAACACGGTCTTTGAATCACGGGGGATCTGCGCCACGGTCTCGAAGGCTTTGTGCCAGGCAGACAAAATAAACACCCGTGCCGGCTCCAAACCGCCATCCATGTAAACCGCTGCGATGACCGCCTCCATGGCGTTTGCCAGAATGGCGGTCTTCTCCCGCCCGCCCTGCGCGACTTCCGCCGGCGCCAAATGAAGGTAGCGCCCAAGGTCGATGTCGCGCGCAACCTCAGCGCAGGTTTCGCGGCGCACCAGCTTGTTGAGGCGCGGGGCCATTTCACCTTCCTCGGCGGAAGGAAATCTTCTCAGCAATTCATCTGCGATTACCAGCCCGAGCACCCGATCGCCGAGAAACTCCATGCGCTCATTGTCAGGCCCAGAGACCGGTGTCGCGCTTGCATGGGTTAGGGCACGATCAAGCAGATCCGTATTTTTGAAAGTGTGCTTGAGACGTACCGCCAACTCGCCGGCATCAGCAGCATCTGAAGGATCAGTGCGTTTGGACTTTCGGGACGGCTTGCGCGTCAATTGACGCCCTGCCCGATACGACCCCAACGCGTCACGCTGGGCCACTGCCAGAACTCCCAGAAACGGGCGGACCCGTCCGTGGAATAGAAAATGAACTCGGCCCGCCCGACGAGATTTTCATACGGTACAAAGCCGACGGCACCGGGCACGCGGCTGTCCTGGCTGTTGTCACGATTGTCCCCCATCATGAAGAAGTGCCCTGCGGGAACCGTGAATACACCTGTGTTGTCGCCGGAGCTGCCACGAACCTGATCAAGCGTCAGATAGCTCTTGCCGTTTGAAAGAGTCTCGCGGTAGCGGGCCACCCGGCGGATGTTTCCAAACCGGTCTTCTTCGACGAAGTCTTCAACCCGCTCACGCGGTACGGCCTCGTCGTTGATGAAGAGTTGCCCATCACGCATCTGAATACGGTCACCCGGCAATCCAACCACGCGTTTGATGTAGTCAGTGCGCCCGTCTGTCGGCAGCTTGAAAACCGCCACATCACCGCGCTCCGGTTCCGCACCGAAAATGCGTCCGGAAAAAATCGGAGGGCTGAAAGGCAGCGAATGCTTCGAATAGCCATACGCATATTTGGAGACGAAGAGATAATCACCGATCAGCAATGTCGACAGCATAGAGCCAGAGGGAATGGAGAACGGCTGAAACAGCAACGCGCGGATCACCAGCGCTATCAGCAGGGCATATCCCACTGTCCGCACTGTCTCCATCACACCGCTGGATTGTGCCGTATTCGTCTTGTCCGTCATGCTCACAAGCTTTCCACCCAGACTGTCAGGCATCTTCCTTCACACATGTGAAATCATGCCGGATTCGTTCAAGTGTGCCCGAATACCATGAAGAATTGCCATATATGTGGCGCTGATAGCCGCAAATTGCCCAAATCGCAATGTTTTGAGGGCCTAAGCCCCCTCAAAAGCCGCGTCCGCGAAGACAGGTTCAGTGTCGCCGGTCTTCCATTGCGGGTATTTGGCCATCACGTTTGCAAAGGCCTCGGATGCAAGATGGCCCTCCAGCCATGGGTGCAGCGCGGGAAGTGGCTGCTGGTCAAACCAGTCCCTGTCCGTGTTGGCGAACTGCCGGACAAATGGAAAAATCGCATAGTCCGCAAGACGGGCCCCGGTGCCCAGGATCTGCCCGTCGTCCGCTATCATGCCATCCAGCTTCTTCAGGAATTCGAGGCCGGCATCGCGCTGCTCATGAGGGTCCACCCCATCATAGCGCGTCGGATACTTGTAGCGGTCTAGGTTGTCCTTGAAGCCGCTATCTGCCTCTGCAATCAGGTCGATGCTTGCATCGACGTCAACCAGCCACCCGAGCGGATCATTAGCGGCTAGCGCCCAGCGCATGATAGCCAAGCTTTCATCAATCACCTGACCATCATCCAGCACAAGAACCGGCACCGTCGCCTTGGGCGACACCTCGATCATCTCCTCGGGCTTGTCACGCAACACCACTTCGCGCAAACGAACCGGTGTTTCGCTCACCAGCAAAGCCATACGCGCGCGCATTGCATAGGGACAGCGCCGGAAACTGTAGAGAATTGGCCGTGTGCTCATTTGCTTCCCAGATGCGTGAGGCCCAACTCACGCGCGCGATGGATCTGCCTTTGGCGTTCGCGGTATCGCTGCCTCTGGACATCTGTGCGCGTGTCGAAACAATGCGGACAGGCCTCGCCGGGAATGTACTTGTCTGACGCGCGCTCTTCAGCATTCAACGGCATCCGGCACGCAAAGCACTGGTCATAGTCGCCCTGCTTGAGGCCATGCCCGACGGCCACCCGTTGATCGAACAGGAAACAGTCGCCCTTCCAGCTGCTTGTCTCTTCAGAGACGTTTTCCAGATACTTGAGAATACCGCCCTTGAGATGTCGCACATCATCGAAGCCCTGGGCCCTTACATAGGCCGTCGCTTTCTCGCAGCGAATACCCCCGGTGCAGAACATGGCGATCTTTGGTGTCGCACCGGAACCTTTGGGAAGGGCTTTTGCAAACTCATCAAACCATGCCGGAAAATCCCGGAATGTCTCCGTGTCCGGATTAATCGCGCCATCAAAGGTGCCAATGGCTACCTCGTACGCATTGCGCGTATCGATCAGGATTGTATCAGGGTCGGCGACGACATCGTTCCAATCCTGCGGGTCAACATACTCGCCCTTGTCACTGGCCGCATCCACGCCGGCCACGCCCATGGTCACGATTTCTTTCTTGAGCCGCACTTTCATGCGGAGAAACGGCATGTCATCAGCTGCTGAGTATTTGACTTCCAGCCCCCGAAATTCCGGACGTGCCTGCAGATATGCAATCACCGTATCAATGCCATTTTCTGGCCCGGCAACGGTACCGTTGATACCTTCCGGCGCCAGAAGGATCGTTCCCTTGAGCCCGTTGCTGACGCACATGTCCAGGATTTCCGGACGCAGTGCGGCAGGATCGTCCACAACCGCAAAGAGATAAAGCGCGGCAACTTTATAGGGACTGGTTTGAGTGGTCGTCATGGTGCAATCGCGGTCAGTCTTGCTTTGGAACTGCGGAGATAATGACAATAGCCTGTGCCAGAGGCATGTCATCGGTGATCGTCAGATCAATCTGCGCGACCATACCCTCCGGCGTCATTCGCTCAAGATGACCAAGTGCCCCACCGGTCAACACCATGGTCGGCTTGCCACTGCGCAGATTGGCAACACCCATGTCACGCCAGAAGGTCCCTTGCCGGAGTCCGGTGCCCAGCGCTTTTGAGCACGCCTCCTTGGCCGCAAATCGCTTGGCGTATGAGGCAGAACGGTTCAGCCGCCGTTCGGACTTAGCCTGTTCGATGTCGGTAAAGATGCGCTGGATAAACCGGTCACCAAATCGCTCAAGTGTCTTGTCGATGCGCCGAATATCGATGAGGTCATTGCCGATGCCCAGAATCATGATGACCTCATGCCGTCGCGGTGGTGCTGGCAGACCGGGCAGCGTCCATCAAGGAGCGCATCCGCCGAATGGTTGAGTCGAGTCCGCCAAAGATGGCTTCCCCGATCAGGAAATGGCCGATGTTCAACTCGACCAGTTGCGGAATGGCCGCAATCGCCCCCACCCCGTCAAACGTGATGCCGTGGCCCGCATGCATCTCAAGCCCCATCTCGTGGCCTTCGCGCGCTGCCTGTTGAAGCCGGGCAAGTTCTTCGGTGGTCTTGTCTGCATCGCCATCATTGAGTGCATCGCAGTAGGAGCCTGTGTGCAGCTCCACCACCTGAGCACCCATGGCCTTGGCCACGGCAAGCTGCACCCGGTCCGGATTGACGAACAGCGACACGCGAATGTCGGCCTCTACCAGCTTGCTGACATAGGGTGCCAGTTGATTGTGCTGGGCAGCAGCATCCAACCCGCCCTCGGTCGTAAGCTCTTCACGACGCTCCGGCACCAGACAGCACGCATGCGGCTTGTGCTTGAGCGCGATCTCCAGCATCTCTTCCGTTGCTGCCATCTCCAAGTTCAGCGGCAGAGACAGATTGTCCATCAGCCGGTCGATGTCATCGTCTGAAATATGCCGGCGATCTTCGCGCAGATGCGCCGTTATGCCGTCCGCCCCTGCCTTGGCCGCAATTTCTGCCGCTCGCACCGGGTCAGGATGTTGCCCCCCACGCGCATTGCGGATGGTGGCCACGTGATCAATGTTAACGCCGAGGCGAAGGATGTTCTTGCTCATGGCACAAAAATGGTGCGGTCAGGCACCAAAGTAAACCATGCACCCCAGCGGCACTGCTATGCGGCCCTGTTTAGGCACCCTACGCCTTGAGATTTCGGCTTCCCGGCTTGACCGCAGGAATGGCTGCCAGGGCCACCGGCAACTCGTCCGGCGCGTAGCTCGGCACATCAAGCTGGGCGAGTGGAATAAGCGGCACGCCAAGATCAGCCTTGCCGTCAGAGCGATCTACAAAACACGCAGCGGCTACAGGCGTTCCCCCAGCCTCGCGGATTGCGGCAAGGCATTCCCGAGATGACAACCCGGTCGTGACAATATCTTCAACCATCAATACGCGTTCGCCGGGTTCAAGGACAAAGTTGCGGCGAAAGACGAACTTGCCTTCTTCGCGCTCGGTAAACATGGACCGAAGCCCAAGCTGCCGCGCCATTTCATATCCCGGGATAATGCCGCCTACCGCAGGGGCCACGACCACATCAATGCCGTCGGACAACTGGTCGCGGACTTTCGCCGCGAGCGCTGCAGCGAGTTTCTCCGTCCGTGCCGGATCCATGAAGACCTTGTTCTTTTCAAGGTAAGTATCGGAGTGGCGACCGGACGAAAGAATGAAGTGCCCCTGAAGCAGCGCACCGGCGGCACGGAACTCATCAAGGACGTCGTCAAGGGTAAGAGCTGAATCTGTCATGGAGCGCTCAATAGCAAACCCTAACGGGGCTGCAAATAGACC
>JANQMQ010000072.1 GCA_028279995.1 Candidatus Phaeomarinibacter sp.
AAATTGTCAGTGCCATTTCAGCGGAAGGGCTGACTGATATCGATGGTGTGCGGGCCTACACCAAGGCGTCCGCTTCCTGCGGGTCCTGCACGGGGCTGGTCGAGCAACTGCTGAGCCTGTCCCTTGGGGACGGGTACAACCCGGCAGCGGTGACTGCCATGTGCGGCTGCACTGATCTCAGCCATGGCGATGTGCGGCGGCTGATCGTCGCCAAGCAACTCAAGACAATTCCCGACGTGATGCAGGAGCTGGAGTGGAAGACATCCTGCGGCTGCGCCAAGTGCCGGCCTGCCCTCAACTACTATCTGCTCTCGACCTGGCCCGGTGAATATGTCGACGACAACCAGTCGCGCTTCATCAACGAGCGCGTCCACGCCAACATCCAGAAAGATGGCACCTACTCGGTTGTGCCGCGCATGTGGGGTGGCCTGACCAGCGCCAAGGAACTGCGGGCGATTGCCGATGTGGCGGACAAGTTCAATGTGCCGACTGTCAAAGTCACCGGCGGCCAGCGTATTGACCTGCTGGGTATCAGGAAAGAAGACCTGCCTGCGGTCTGGGCTGATCTCAACGCGGCAGGGCTTGTTTCCGGTCACGCCTATGGCAAGGCGCTGCGTACAGTCAAAACCTGCGTCGGGTCCGATTGGTGCCGCTTCGGAACACAGGATTCTACCGGGCTGGGCGTCAAACTTGAACGCTTCCTGTGGGGGTCCTGGACGCCTGCCAAGGTGAAGCTTGCAGTGTCAGGGTGTCCGCGCAATTGCGCCGAGGCCACTTGCAAGGATATCGGCGTCATCTGCGTCGACTCAGGCTACGAAATCCACTTCGCTGGTGCCGCCGGCCTGGAGATCAAGGGCACGGAAGTGCTCGGCCATGCCAAAACGGAAGAAGAGACCATCGAGATCATTACCGCCACGACCCAACTCTATCGCGAGCAGGGCTACTATCTCGAACGCATCTACAAATGGGCGGCACGTGTCGGCGTCGATACCGTCCGGGAACAGATCATCGACGATGTGCCCCGGCGCAAGGCCCTCTATGAACGGTTCGTCTACTCGCAGCAATTCTCGCAGACCGACCCGTGGGAAGAACGTACTCGCGGAACTGATGCCCATGAGTTCCATCCCATGGCCGACCTGACGCAGCTGGCGGCGGAGTAAGGCAATGACCTATCTCGATATCGGCTCCATCGACGACATTCCCGAGCGCGGCGCCAGGCTAGTGAAGACGAAGTCGGAGACAGTTGCTGTCTTCAGGACCGCGTCAGGGCAGATCTTTGCCATCGAAGACAAGTGTCCTCACCTTTCCGGACCGCTGTCCCAGGGTATTGTCCACGGCAGTCGGGTCACCTGTCCTCTGCACAACCTCGTTGTCGACCTGGCAACCGGTGGGGCGGATGGTCCCGATGGCGGGTGTGTGCGCACCTTCCCCGTCGAGGTACGCGATGGGCGCATCCTGATCGGCCTTACGGCCGGTCTTGGCGAAAAGGTGGCCTGACCCCGTGACCGCCTCCACACAGACCAGGACCACATGTCCCTATTGCGGTGTGGGGTGCGGCGTCATTGTGGAGCAGGCCGTTGATGGCGATGTCAGCGTCAAGGGCGATCCGGATCATCCGGCCAATTTTGGACGGCTGTGCTCGAAAGGCTCAGCGCTCGGCGATACGCTTTCGCTTGAAGGCCGGCTGCTGTCCCCACGCGTGGACGGCGTCGATGCGACCTGGGACATTGCCCTTGGGCGTGTCGCTGACGGGCTTGGCGCCGTCATTGAGGAGCACGGTGCTGATGCGGTGGCCCTCTATGGTTCGGGCCAGTTGCTGACCGAGGACTACTACGTCGCCAACAAGCTGATGAAGGGGTTCATCGGCACCGCCAACATGGACACCAACTCGCGCCTCTGCATGGCGTCGTCCGTGGCGGGCCACAAGCGCGCTTTCGGCAGCGATACGGTGCCGGGAACGTACGAAGACCTCGAACTTGCTGATCTCGTGGTTCTCGTCGGCTCCAATTTTGCGTGGTGTCATCCGGTCCTGTTCCAGCGGCTGCAGGCGGCGCAGTCCAGGCGCGGCACGCGTATCGTTGTGATCGACCCGCGCCGTACGGTGACAGCGGAAGCAGCCGATATTCATCTCCCGCTCAAGCCCGGCAGTGATGTCGCCCTGTTCAACGGGCTGCTCGCCCATCTGCACGCGCGTGGTGCGGTGGACGAAACCTATGTGACCGCGCACACGTCAGGTGCGGCGGCGGCCCTCGACGCAGCCTGCGCCATGTCCCCTTATGATATTGCCGCGGCGACGGGTATTGAGCCGATCACGCTTCAGCACTTCTACGCCCTGTTTGAAACGACCGATAAGGTCGTCACGGTCTACTCCCAGGGGGTCAATCAATCGACGGCGGGGACGGACAAGGTCAACGCCATCATCAACTGTCATCTGCTCACTGGGCGTATCGGCAAGCCGGGCATGGGACCGTTCTCGATCACCGGCCAGCCCAATGCGATGGGCGGGCGTGAAGTTGGAGGTCTCGCCAACCAGCTGGCGGCGCATATGTCGCTCGACAACGAAACCGATCGTGATCGCGTGGCCCGCTTCTGGAACGCACCGGCGGTGGCACAGAAGCCGGGTCTCAAGGCGGTGGACCTGTTTCGTGCCATCGACCGTGGTGAAGTCAAGGCCGTGTGGATCATGGCGACCAACCCTGCGGCCAGTCTGCCCGAGGCTGACCTGGTAAGAGCGGCCCTCGAAAAATGCCCTCTGGTCATTGTGTCGGATGTGACGGATCAGACGCGCACGGCAAAGTGTGCGGACATTCTCCTGCCCGCAGCGGGGTGGGCGGAAAAGGACGGCACGGTCACCAATTCGGAGCGCCGCATTTCCCGCCAGCGCCGGTTTGTCCCCCCGGCAGGCATAGCGCAGCCGGATTGGTGGATCATGTCACAGGTGGCACAGCGCATGGGCTTCAACGGATTTGACTATGCGTCGCCTGCCGACATCTTCCGCGAACACGCAGCGCTCTCAGGATACGAGAACGGCGGCACCCGCGATTTCGATATCAGTGCCCATGATGCGGTGACGGATGAAGCATTCGATGCCCTTGAACCGTTTCAGTGGCCGGCGCCCCGGGGAAGGGAAGCCTCTGGTGGTCGCTTCTTTGCACAAGGTGGTTTCTTCACGCCCGACCGGCGCGCCGCATTCGTGTCGACACCTTATCGGCCCCCGGCGTCAAAACCGGACGCCGATCTGCCCTTGGCGCTGAACACCGGCCGGGTGCGCGATCAATGGCACACAATGACCCGCACGGGTCTCGCGCCGAAACTGTCTGCCCACTTTGCCGAACCCTATGTGGAACTGCATCCACAGGACGCCGCCGGCGCCGGGATCGAGCCGGCCGATCTGGTCGAGGTCACAAGCAGGCATGGCCGAATCATTGTCCGTGCCCTGATTACCGATCGGCAGCAGCCGGGCAACATCTTTGTGCCCATGCACTGGACAGATCCGTTTGCGACCTGTGCCCATCCGGATGCGCTGGTCACCGGGCATGTCGATCCGGTGTCCGGCCAGCCTGAACTCAAACATACGCCGGTCTCGGCCTCCCGCTTCAATGCTGGCTGGTACGCCTTTGTCGTGTCCGCGCAGAAACCCGATCCTGGCGACGCTGCCTATTGGAGCCTGGCACGCACCAACACCGGCTGGCGTGGCGAGTGCGCAGGGAGCGGCCACCTTCTGACAAGTCGGCCACACATGCTCCGTCTGATGGGGCTGGGGCCGCAAGCAGACGATGATTTTCTCGAACTGGGAGATCACGCAACCGGCGACTATCGCATTGCCGTTGTGCGGCACGGTCGATTGCTCGGTGCGGTCGTGGCGAGCAGTACGCCGGTGGCTGCGGCGCGTGGCTGGCTCGCAGGTCAGGTGGGGCACGAAATCGCCGGACCCATGCGCCATCGGGTTCTTGCCGCCCGCTCGGGGGCGGACGAGCCCGACCGGGGCGCGATCATCTGCGCCTGCCATCAGGTGGGCTTCAACCAGATTTCAGAAGCGGTTCAGGCCGGTGCCCGGTCGGTGGACGCCATCGGGGCCTGCCTCAATGCAGGCACCAACTGTGGATCATGCCGCGCTGAAATCAAACGCATTGTGGAGTTGGCCAATGTCAAACAGGCCGTCTGAGGCAGGACGCGGACATGTCACGCTGGTGGGGGCGGGCCCCGGCGACCCGGAGTTGCTGACCCTCAAGGCGCTGCGGGCGCTCGAGGCTGCCGATGTCATCCTCTATGACAGCCTTGTCACTGCCGAGATCCTTGATCTGGCACGCCGGGGGGCGGCGCGCATCTGCGTCGGCAAGCGGGCCGGCCGCCCCAGTTGCCGGCAGGACGATATCAACGCCCTGATGGTTCGACTTGCGCGAGATGGAAAACACGTGGTGCGGCTCAAGTCCGGCGATCCGTCGGTCTTCGGCCGGTCGACAGAGGAACTCACGACGGTTCGCGATGCCGGCATATCCGTGTCAATCATTCCCGGCATCACATCGGCTTCAGCCATGGCCGCTGGCGCGGGTGTCTCGCTGACGCGCAGAGGCGCTGCCCAATCCGTGCGCTTCGTCACTGCTCATGGCGCAAAGGGAGGTCTGCCCGAGGACCTCGACTGGACTGGCCTCAGCCATCCAGGAACCAGTCTTGTCGTCTATATGGGCGCACGAACATCGGCGGAGCTTGCGCGTAATCTCATGGCAGCAGGCCGTGACGCGTCAACGCCTGTGCTTGTCGCCTCGAATGTCTCCCGGTCTGACGAGAAGCTCGTCGAAGGCACCC
The DNA here is from genome assembly GCA_028279995.1 of Candidatus Phaeomarinibacter sp. GTDB lineage: Bacteria > Pseudomonadota > Alphaproteobacteria > CGMCC-115125 > CGMCC-115125 > Pyruvatibacter. Next base: position 4,807 of record JANQMQ010000072.1, read on the forward strand.
TATGCGAACTGGCTGGGCAACGGCTGCCAATCGACCGCTCAGCTCCCGTCATTCTCGGGATCGGTGAGGCTTTTGAGATGCCGGGATCTGCGATGATGCGTGTAGAGCGCTCAACCCATGAGATTAAGGTCAAACGCGCCCCAGCTGTTTGACAATCACGTTGTGTGGTGGAGCCAGGCGGAAGCGCATGAGCTGCGGATGTGTGCCGCAAGTGTGTGCCATTGCGCAGCACAAACTGAGTTGCCAATGAAGTCCCTCAATGCGGCGGCCGTGGTTGAGCCATCTGGAGTACCTGGGCGGCAAGCAGGGCGAGTTGGCTTTCGGTCTGTGATATCCGTTCGTCGGATTTGTCTGCGCTGTTGAAGGCAACGCCATAGGGTGTCGGTGCTCCGCGCAGGGCATGCGTTATGTCACGCAGCATGCCCAGTGTCGTCACAGCAGCCTGCATACCGGCACCTGCGGCGATGAGACCCACTGACTTGCCGTCAAGGTAAGGCTGAGGGTCCCGGCTGAGGTCCTCAGCATAGTCCAACGCATTCTTGATAAGACCTGAGACCGACCCGTGATAGCCGGGCGACCCGATGACCAAACCATCGGCCAGCCGAAGCGCCTCCACCAGTTCCACTGCTTGTTCGGTACGGTCAGGGGATTCCGGTGCATAGAATGGAAAGGCCAGGTCCGGCCCGGCAAACAACCGCGTCCGTGCGCCGAGGTGTTGGGCATGCACCAACGCCTGCTCGACGGCAACCTGTGTCGAGGAGCCGGGCCGCAACGTACCGCCGATGCCGACAATGCACGGTTGGCGCATGCAGGTCTTCGGGCGGT
>JANQMQ010000076.1 GCA_028279995.1 Candidatus Phaeomarinibacter sp.
GCCGCTCGTGGTTGTCCGGGTCCATGAGGAATGCCAGCGGCACTTCAAACGCCTCGGCGACCTCGCCCGGATTGAGCGTCAACTCGAAGCCGGGTTTGACGAACCCGACAACCGGCACCACCCGAAACCGCGTACCGGTCTCATACGCATCCAGAAACCCGACGACATTGACGAAGCTGCGGTCGAGGCCGACTTCTTCTTCCGCTTCGCGCAACGCCGCATCCACCGGGCCCTCATCTTCGGGGTCGATGCGTCCGCCGGGAAAGGCCACCTGCCCCGCATGGCTGGACAGGTCGCCGGAGCGTTCGGTCAGCAGCACATGAATGCCGTCGCGATGCTCAATCAACGGCACCAGCACGGCAGCCTCGCGAATGGCCGTACTTTCACCAATGTCATCAGGGTCATTCAGCTTGAAGTCGCCATTGAGAAGATCATCAGGCTCGGCAAGCCCCGGCGGCTCAAGCCGAAGGCCGGACATCAGGCGGGATCGAAGTTCTTCTGAAGGGCGCATCTGCCGATTGTATCCTATTCCACACCAAGGTCAGCAGCAGGTTGCATCTTGAAGAAAACATTGCCGCTCCACACGCCAAACCAGTCCTCGCCATCTACCTTGTGCGTCGTCCCAAGTTCCACAAGGTCATAATAGACCGCGCGGTTGATCCGCGCCTCCAGCGCCCGGCGACCGTCACCGCGCACATGCACATAGGGCGCAGGTTCTTCCGTCTGCGGATGAATATCGAAGCGGATGGAGTGATCCAGGCCCGCAACCACCACATCCCCCACCGTGGTTGTGAAGGCCAGGGTCTGCTGAGCGCCCTCCCCGGCCACCTGCATGGCGACCGCAATGAACGGTACATCCTCAACCGTGATCTGCGCCTGCTCGACCGGTGTGACCAGATGATAGGTGCCGTCGTCTTCGCGGATGAGGATCGACGCGAAGAGTTTCACCAGCTTGGCACGTGAAATCTCGCCACCCTGATAGTGCCAGGACCCGTCCCGGGCGATTCGCATATCAATGCTGTGTTTGCGCTCAGGATGCCACTTGTCCACAGGCGGCAGACCCGACTTGGAAGCCAATTCGGCTTCTTTCAGGCCCATCACGGCCTTTTCAACAGCATCCTTTTCAGTCGTGTCACTCATGGCGCCTGCTTTTAGGGTAGGGTCATAATCTGAACACAGGCGTTTTCGACAACTCGCCGTCGCCGCCCGCGGCAGCCCCCTTACCGTTCCTTATGATGGGAATGGGTGCGTATGAGGATATATGTAGGGTCATGACCTCTCTGAGTGAAGCAAACGACGACGTAATACGTGCGGTTGAACAAACCGGCGAACAGATCACCCGCGTAAAAGACGCCATTGGCCGTCTGGTTTTCGGCCAGGATCAGGTGATCGAGCGGGTGCTGGTAACCATTCTAGCCGGCGGCCACGGCCTGCTGGTCGGCGTGCCGGGCCTCGCCAAGACACGGCTGGTCCACACGACCGGCATCGTGCTTGGCCTTGATGATCGACGCATCCAGTTCACCCCGGACCTGATGCCCGGCGACATCGTCGGCTCGGAAGTGCTGGAAGAAGGTGATGGCGGCCGCCGCGCCTTCCGCTTTATTCAGGGCCCGGTTTTCTGCCAGTTGCTGATGGCGGACGAAATCAACCGTGCCAGCCCGCGCACCCAGTCCGCTCTCCTGCAGGCCATGCAGGAGCGACACGTGACTGTCGCCGGCCAGCGCCACGAGCTGCCCCGCCCCTTCCATGTTCTCGCGACACAAAACCCGCTGGAACAGGAAGGCACCTATCCATTGCCTGAAGCACAGCTCGACCGCTTTTTGATGCAGATTGACGTCAACTATCCCGACATGGAGGCCGAGCGCCGCATGTTGCTGGAAACAACGGGCGACGTGGAAGCATCGGCAACCGCCGTCATGCGCCATGACGATGTAGAGGCTGCCCAGCGCCTCGTCCGCCGGATGCCGGTAGGAGAAAGCGTGGTCGATGCCATCCTGCAACTGGTCCGCAGCGCCCGCCCGGAAGAAACAGAGCTGGACGAAGTGCGCGAAACAGTCGCCTGGGGCCCAGGCCCCCGCGCCAGCCAGGCACTTATGCTCGCGGTGCGCGCCAAGGCCCTGATGGATGGACGCTATGCGCCAAGCGTCGATGATGTGGTGGAACTCGCTGACCCGATCCTGCGCCACCGCATGGCGCTCTCCTTTGCCGCGCGCGCCGAGGGCACAACAGTTTCCGGCGTCATTGACCGGCTCTGCCGTCCCTTTCGCTAGAGCATCAACGAGCCTGCTTGAAGGTCAGGAGTAACGCGTAGATGGCCAGAGCTTCGGCCGATACAGAGACAGCTGCACTCGCCGGGCGCGATGGCTCAACCTATGGCCGTACGCCCCAGCGCCGCGAGGCGGAAGAACTCGCAGACGCCCTGCCGCCCCTGCTGGTAGAAGCAGAACGCATCGCCGCAACAGTCGCGCCCGGCATGCACGGTCGCAAGCGCACCGGTCCCGGCGAAACCTTCTGGCAGTTCCGCCGCTACCAGCAGGGCGACAGCGCCCATCTGGTGGACTGGCGCCAGTCCGCTCGCTCTGATCGGCTATATGTGCGCGAGCATGAGTGGGAAGCAGCGGAGACCGTAT
>JANQMQ010000105.1 GCA_028279995.1 Candidatus Phaeomarinibacter sp.
TCAGTCGGCTGATCTGGCAGCGCTTGGTTTCACCGGCCCGCCGCGCATCCTTGAAGGCAAGCGCGGATTCTTTGCGGCAACGTGCCGGGACGGTGACCCGTCGAATGTCATGTCAGATGCTGAGGGGCCATGGCAGCTCGTCCAGACATCCATGAAACCGTGGCCATCCTGCCGTCATACGCACCCGGCCATCGATGCGTCGCTTGAGCTGTCGCAAAAGCTGAGGCATGCGAGCGCCGATGAGTTTCATTCCGTTACTGTCGAGACCTATCAGGCGGCAGAGGATGTGTGCGACCGCGCCCATGCGGACAGCGAGTACGAAGCAAAGTTCTCGCTACAGCACTGCATTGCAACCGCCCTTGAAAACGGTGAGGTCACCCTCGCCTCCTTTGATGACGCAGCAAGGGTCAAGGCCCGGCGCCTCGCGTCTGGTATCAGCATCAAGGTCACGGACCCCTACGCGTCCGCTTACCCCACGGATTGGGGAAGTGCCGTTGAAGTCATCATGACGGACGGCACAAAACACCGCGCAGAGCGCAGTTTCGCAAAAGGTGACCCTGAGGCACCGCTCACGCCGCCTGAAGTGGTGGAAAAGTCGATCGGTCTGATGGAGTTTGGGGGGATTGCTGCGCCTAGGCAGCTTGCGGAAGCCATTCTTGCATTGCCGATGGCCGAAGAATTGCCTGATCTTCCGCTGTTCTCATGACCCAGGGGCCGACAGGCCGGTCGTGAGATTCAAGTGTGGGCAGACAGGCCCTACTTATCAAGCATTGGAAACAGGGCGTAAAAGGCGATGCCGGCGCCAAGGATGAGGCTGCTCAAGACCAGCCATGGACCCCAGTATCCGCCGCTTGATCCGCTGGCATGGGGGGCTGGTGAGCCCCCCATGGCAACTGCTGCACCAACAGACTGAGCTGCTGTGCCGTTCTTGTTGCGAAGAATTTCCCGGTTCTTCTCATGCCACTGACGCTGGGCGAAATCCGCCTTGTTCTGAGCATGCCATTTTGCCTCGTTGTCGCCGCCGCCACCGCCGCCGCCACCGCCGCTGCTTGGGCCACCATCGCCACCAGAGCGTTCCATGGCTTTGCGGTCGCGTCGGGCGATCCACATGCTGTCCAGCAAAATCAGGACAAACAGTGCACCGATAACCGAGGCCGGTATCCAAGTTTGCACCAGATCATATTCAAACATTCAAAACTCCCCTTGGCCTGCACCTCACGCCCAGCCGGTTTGCCCAACCGGAGCCCGTGCGCATGCTCACTTACATGTCATTCCCAGCCTTGTTGGCCATGTTCACTTGTCTTACCCGTTTCAATGCACGGGCCCCCCCGGAAAAGCAAGCATTACCGGGCATTGTTGCTGCGAATGACCTCCGGATCAAATCGCGCCGCTCAACGCCGTTAACGCTGCCACCAGCCTTAGCGGCAGCCGCAGGATTCAGCCAAAAACAAACATTCACCGATGATATTGCGAAAACCGCTCTACCCGGCTAAAGCTGTCCCCGCAGGCCGGCACCCTGATGCGGAGGGGTGGCAGAGTGGTCGAATGCGGCGGTCTTGAAAACCGTTGGGCTTCACGGTCCCGGGGGTTCGAATCCCTCCCCCTCCGCCAAACCTGTTTTCATGATTGTCTGCGTTGTAACCTCTATTGCAGGTTGCTGCTTGAGGTGTCTCATGGCTCTAGGGCATAAGCGCCCTTGGTCTTTCTCCGCCATTAAGGCGGCGCATGATCTCGGATAGGCGGGACCAGCTCTGCAGCAACACGGGAAGTGCCAAAGCGCTCTCAACAAACTCCCATGAATACATGATGACCGAGAAGATCGTTCCAACCGTGACGACCAGTTCGGTCGCCGCGAACCACAGGTTGAACAGGATGAGTCCCAGAAGCACGACGAAGTTCATCCCGTAGAGTGCTGCCTCTGTATCGGACAGTCGAACCTCATGACGTCGCAAGCGAAGGAGATGCGCCCGGGTCGGACGGGCCTTGCGGGATTCGAGGATGCTCACCTGCATTTCAGCCTGATGATTGAGCGCGCTGTTGATGCGGTAAAACCGGTGGTGAAAAAACGCATAGATCAATGCCATCGACAGGACCGCCAGGCCGCCTGCTAGTGCAAGTATCGGCGAGAAGGCATACAGGACAATGACAGCGATGATCAGTTGGACCCCCGCCGCCATGGCTTCGGGCAAGGTCTCTTCCAGGAAATCGACAAGTTCTCGCCCCATACCCAGACGGGCGTTGAGAGAAGATACCGGCAACTGAGCTGATCTCCTGGCCTGCTCCTTGCCCATCTCAACGCGAAGTGTGCCGTAGACCCTTGTGTCGTAGATCCGCCGGATCACTGCAGTGACAATCAGCGCCGCCATGATCCCGGCCAGAAGCCACAACTCCCGCAGCGTGTCGGCAAGAAGTCCGTCAATGGCAAAGCCAATGAAGAGCGGGATCAGCGCCATCAAGCTGGTTTCTGCCAGGATCATCGCCCAGGTCAGGCACACTCGTCCGCGAAACACGCGGACAAGGGTGGCAATGGTCAGATCATGGCCGGTAAGCATGGTTTGTTACCTGTCATAGAATAGACGTATGGTGACGTCGCCCGGCCTCACCGCAGCATCTCTGAAGTCTAATTCCGACGCATCCGGACTCGACCCACTGGCGCCAACGCCCTCAAGCAAGCGCTCACCACTGGTGTTCAGATCCTGATCTTCGTTCTCGTCATGAAAGACGAAGATGGCGTAAGGGCCTCTCCTTAACTCAGGAAAGTCTTGCGAGATGTTTCCGACCTGAGCCGGTATCTCCGCATAGCCGACAGCATTTTGCCAACGTAGTCGCTCGAAGGACTTGGCATCATCAAAGATTAGAACCTGTACGGAGCCTTGAGTGTTGCGGACGCCTTGGACGGTGAGGTTCAGGCCGTCGGCGATAGCCGGTGAAGCAAATGTCAAGGCGGCTATCAAGCCGGCAGACAGAGTCAGATCACGCATCATGCGATGTTCCCCTTCTCAATTTGCGGTATGGGACGGGTGCGGAGCAACGACAGTGCGTCTTCCGCAATGGCAATCAGAACCGGCACGAGAATGAGCATTAGTGCAGTTCCGAAGAGTTCTCCGAATGCCAGAGAAACAGCGGCAGGGATCAGATATTGGGCCTGCTCGGAGGTTTCGGTGAGGAGCGGTGTCAACCCGATGACAGTTGTCGCCGTTGTCAGGAAGATGGCGCGAAAACGACCCGTGCCCGCTGTGTGCAGCGCCTCATCCACGCTCTCGCCAACCTCGCGCGCCTGATTGTAGCGCGTGATCATGACCAGGCTGTCGTTGACGATCACACCGGTCAGGGCAAGCATGCCAAAGAACGACAAGATCGATAGCGATACACCCATGATCATGTGTCCGATCGCGGCGGCAACGAAGCCGAACGGAACAATCGCCAGAATGACAAAGGGTTGCCAGTAACTCTTGAGCGGCACGGCCATCAGCCCATAGATCAGCACCGCCGCCAGTAGGAGAGCGTTGATGAGGTCTCCGCGGATTTCGCCCATCTCTTCGAGTTCGCCCGCGGCAATGACTTCAACACTTGGAAACTTTGCCCTAAGCTCCGGCACGACCTGTTCAAAGACCGCCTGGCCGACTTCTTCAGGTGCCACGCGGGTGCGATCGATTGACGCCGCGACAATGTTCATGCGTTTGCCATCGCGTCGTGTCACGGCGCCAGAGGCATAGGAGCCCTCGATTTCCGCAACTGTAAGAAGCGGTACCCACGCACCCGTAGTGCTGCGAAGACGTGTCTCGATCAGGTCATCAATCGCATCACGGGCGTCACGCGCGTTCTGAACAACAACGCGCACTTCCGCACCGTCACGCCGAACACGCGCAACCTCCTCCCCGCCGAAGCCATTGCCGATCTGGCTTGCGAGCGCTTCGGAGGTGAAACCGAGATTGCGTGCCTCGGGTCTCAGGCGCAGGCGTAGTTCAGGCTGCCCGCCATGCAGACCATCGCGGATGTTTGAGACGCCGTCGATAAAACCCAGGAAGCGGCGTAACTCACTACTCGCCTGACGTAAGAGGTCAGTATC
>JANQMQ010000006.1 GCA_028279995.1 Candidatus Phaeomarinibacter sp.
CATGCCCTGATGCGAGAAGACCCCTGCAAATGCCGAGGACCCCTCGCCCGGCGGCGTTGCAATTCCCGCATTCCCCAAGCCTTCAGGAGCCCCATGGCCCGCGCCACCAAGAAATCCGCCGCCAGCGACGCACCTGACCTTTTCGAGTCAGCCCCTGCCAGACCTGCCCGCAAGTCCGCGTCCAAGAAGACCACTACCAAGGCCAAGGGCGGCTATTCTGCGAGTGACATTGAGGTTCTTGAGGGCCTCGAGCCGGTCCGCCGCCGCCCGGGCATGTATATCGGGGGCACAGACGACCGAGCGTTACACCATCTCTTTGCCGAAGTTCTCGACAATTCCATGGACGAAGCGGTTGCGGGCCACGCGACACGCATTGAAGTGGAACTGATGGCGGACGGCTCCCTTTCCGTTTCAGACAACGGTCGTGGCATCCCTGTCGACCCGCACCCCAAGTTCAAGGACAAGTCCGCACTTGAGGTCATCCTGACGACGCTGCATGCGGGTGGCAAGTTTTCGGACAAGGTCTATGAGACCTCAGGTGGCCTGCATGGCGTCGGCGTATCCGTGGTGAACGCCCTTTCTGACCGCCTGGATGTGGAAGTAGCCCGAGACAAGGAGCTATACCGCCAGTCCTTTGAGCGCGGGCACCCAGTGACCAAACTCAAGAAGGTCGGCAAGGCCACCAACAAACGCGGCACGACCGTATCTTTTCATCCGGACCCGGAGATCTTTGGCGCCAGTGCTCACTTCAAGCCTGCCCGCCTTTACCGCATGGCGCGCTCCAAGGCGTATCTCTTCGGTGGCGTGCAGATCCGCTGGAAATGCGCACCGGAGCTGCTGGGTGAAGGCGCGCAGACACCGGCGGAAGACACCCTGCACTTCCCCGGCGGGCTGGCAGACTATCTCGCGACCACGATTGAGGGCAAGGAGACCGTTGTCGCTGAAACCTTTTCCGGCAAGCTGAAAGCCAAGGGAAGTGCAGGCACCGTCGAGTGGGCCATTGCCTGGCTCGGCAATGAGGATGGGTTCTGCAATTCCTACTGCAACACCATCCCCACCACTGAAGGCGGCACCCATGAAGCGGGGATGCGTTCAGCGCTGTCCAAAGCACTCAAGGCCTATGGCGAACTGACGAACCAGAAGAAGGCATCATCCATTACAGCGGATGATGTCATCGGCACCGCCTGCATCATGCTCTCGGTCTTTATCCGCGAACCTGAATTCGTCGGCCAGACCAAAGAGAAGCTCTCGACCGCTGCGGCCCAACGACTGGTGGAGACCACCCTGCGGGACCACTTCGACACATGGCTTGCGTCCAAGCCGCAGCAGGCCTCCCGTCTGCTTGACTGGGTGATCGACCGGGCGGATGAGCGTCTGCGCCGCCGTCAGGAAAAGGAAATCAACCGCAAGACCGCCACCCGCAAGCTACGGCTGCCCGGCAAGCTGGCTGATTGCAGCAATTCATCGTCCGCAGGGTCCGAGCTTTTCATTGTCGAGGGCGACTCAGCCGGTGGCTCCGCCAAGCAGGCCCGGGACCGCAAGACCCAGGCCGTGCTGCCCCTGCGCGGCAAAATTCTGAACGTCGCCAGTGCAACCAGCGCCAAGCAGGCGCAGAACCAGCAGATTTCCGATCTGGTTTTGGCGCTTGGTGTCCAGACGCGATCGCGCTACCGCAGTGACGATCTTCGCTACGAGAAGATCATCATCATGACCGATGCCGACGTCGACGGCGCCCATATCGCGACCCTGCTGATCACCTTCTTCTATCAGGAGATGCCGGAGCTGATCCGCGACGGACATCTCTATCTGGCCGTCCCTCCGCTCTACCGCATCGCCCAGGGCGGCAAGACCATGTATGCGGTGGACGACGCACACAAAGACCAGCTGATGGACAGCGAGTTCAACGCCAACCGAAAAGTCGAGATCAGCCGCTTCAAGGGCCTTGGGGAAATGCTGCCCGCGCAACTCAAGGAGACCACCATGCGGCCGGGCCACCGCACCCTGCTTCAGGTCATGGTTCCGGAGGACGACCAGGACGAGACGAAGACCCGGGTGGGCGAACTGATGGGCACCAAGCCAGAGCTCCGATTCCGCTTTATCCAGAACAATGCGGAGTTCGCGACCGATCTCGACATCTAGATCGCCACTCCCGAACCTGTGACTTCAGGGCCATAGTTGTTGAAAACGCGCCAGTTTTGGCACTCAGAGTGAGGTTTTCCGTAGGGGTAGCCTCACTCAGTTCATTGACTTTCCATACTTTTTTCTTATGTTGCAGCGCAAATAGACGCACCTGACCCGTGCGGTCTCGTTGTTGCCCTCCTACAACTGGGCGCGCAGCGGGGTACCGCCGGACACGGTTGGTGAGAGATGTCATCTTGCGTGCGACAGCGTCTGTTTCATGGATGCCGGACAGGTCCGGCCCATTATTCGCGCGCCGCAATGACAAGCGCGGCGCTTTCTTGAACGGTCCACCGATGTCCCGGGAATACGCCCGACCATCATTCATTGGACCCACGGATTGACGCCAGCTGTTTGCATTATGCGAACCAGCCAAGTCCTTATTTGAAAACGAGACTTCATGACATTTGACGAATTCGGCCTGAACGCCGACCTGCTGAAAGCCATCAACGAATCCGGCTACACAGAGCCCACGCCCATTCAGGCGCAGGCCATCCCCAAGGCGCTCGCCGACCGTGATGTTCTGGGCATTGCCCAGACCGGTACAGGCAAGACCGCCTCCTTCACCCTTCCAATGATCGAGCGTCTGTCGAAGGGCCGTGCCAAGGCACGGATGCCGCGCTCCCTCATTCTCGAGCCGACCCGCGAACTCGCGGCACAGGTCGCCGAGAATTTCGAGAAATACGGCAAGTACCACAAGCTCTCCATGGCCCTGCTGATTGGCGGCGTCTCCTTCGGGGATCAGGACAAGAAGATCGACCGTGGCGTCGATGTCCTCATCGCAACTCCGGGCCGCCTGCTTGACCATGTGGAGCGCGGCAAGCTGATGCTCACGGGTGTGCAGACACTGGTGATTGACGAAGCTGACCGCATGCTGGACATGGGCTTCATCCCGGATATTGAGCGCATCTGCAAGCTCATCCCGTTCACCCGCCAGACCATGCTTTTCTCGGCCACCATGCCGCCGGAAATCGAGAACCTAGCGAACAACTTCATGCAGGCTCCGGCCCGCATCGAAGTGGCCCGCGCGTCAACCACCAACAAGAACATTACTCAGCGTGTTGTGACCTGCGGGTCGCGGGACAAGCGCAAGACACTGATCGAGATGATCGGCACCGAAACCATCCAGAACGCCATCATCTTTTGCAATCGCAAGCGTGATGTGGACGTGGTGGCCCGTGCCCTCAAGAAGGCCGGTCTTGATGCCTCCCCCATTCACGGTGACCTTGACCAGTCCGTCCGCACACAGACGCTTGGCAGGTTCCGCGATGGCGAGCTGAAGCTACTGGTTGCCAGTGATGTGGCGGCTCGTGGTCTCGATATCCCTGAAGTCAGCCACGTCTTCAACTACGATGTACCCACACACCCTGAAGACTATGTGCACCGTATCGGCCGCACGGGCCGTGCTGGTCGCGATGGTGCGGCGTTCACTTTGGTGACGCCTGACGACAAGAAGTATCTCGACGCAGTTGAGAAGCTGACGGAGCAGACAATCGAGCGCTGGTCGCGCGATGAGGATGCACCTGCCAAGTCATCTGACGACGACAAGCCGACGGAAGAAGTTGCCCCGGAAGCAAAAACATCAGCAGATGAGCCAGCCGCAGAGGCTCCCGAGGCCGCTATCGATACCTCAGATGTGGCCGACGCTGCCGAAGCATCTTCAGACGCTGATGCTGATGCAAACACTGGCGATACCGATGGCGAAACAGCACGTGCACCGCGCCGCGGGCGCCGAAGGGGTGGACGCGGACGCGGCCGTAACCGCCGCGCCAAGGATGCTGATGCAGCGGAAACCGCTGACGCCGCACCGGAGGGTGAAAGCAAAGTTGAGACAGAGTCAGACGAGAAGCCCGACGCTGAAACGCGGGCACCCCGCGGGCGCGGCCGTCGCCGCAATGGCGCTGGCGGCGGCAATGGTGGCGGTCGTCAGGAACGGGTTATCGGCATGGGCGACCATGTCCCGGCCTTCATCCTGCGCCCGATCCGCCCGGCCAAGGCAGCAGCTGAAGCAGCAGCGGCGGCGGAGCAGTTGGAAGCACAGGCATCTGACGTAGACAGCCCGGATGAAACCGGCACGCCGGAAAGCGACGCAGCCTAGCTTCGCCCTTCAGGGTTTCTGAACAAGATTTCACTGGTTTCGTGCAGCGGAACCAGTGCATCTTGCTGTCTGGACACTATTGGCAGTCCCAGTGACATTTTTACGCCCTTACCATTTGTTCACTGGACGAAACTGGTAAGCTGGACTTACTATCTTAGTAAGAACAGTTCAAACCGAACAAACACGATCCAGGGAGACGCGTTGCATGGCTCATTTCTCAAATCGACTTCTGGCAGCCGTTGCGGCCCTACCCGCAATCGCCATTGCCAGTTCGGCGATCGCCGCCGTAACGCCTGAGATGGCCAAGCGCCTCGACCAGGACCTCACTCCTTTGGGTTCGGAACGCGCCGGAAATGCCGACGGCACCATTCCTGCCTGGACCGGCGGCATCACGTCTCCCCCCGCAGGGTTCCAGAAGGGTACACACCACATCAATCCCTATGCGGGTGAACAACCGTTGTTCACCATCACGCGGGACAACATGGCCCAGTACGCTGACCGAATTGCCGGGCCGCAAAAGGCGCTGCTGGAGAAGTATGGCGATACATTCAAGATGAATGTCTATAAGTCGCACCGCAGCTGCGCACAGCCGGATTTTGTGTACGAAGCAAATCGCAAGAATGCGCTGACAGGTCAGATCGTGGATTCGGGCAATGGTGTTGACAATGCCTTCATGGGCAAACCGTTCCCGATCCCCAATTCCGGGTACGAAGTACTGTGGAACCACTTCCTCGGCTTTGCCAACCACAAGATCCAGCGCCAGTTTGCTGCCGTGATCCCGACTGCGTCCGGTTCTTACACAAAGTACTCAGCCCAGGACGATGCGATTGTTCGCTGGAACGATCCGAAGTTCACAACGGCTTCCGACCTCGACAACATCTTTGCGCTGTACATTCTTCACACGCTGGAACCAACCCGCGTGGCTGGCAATGTCATCCTTGTTCACGAGACACTGAACCGCCTGTCTGACCCTCGCAAGGCATGGCAGTACTCCCCCGGCACCCGCCGCGTTCGCCGCGCCCCCAACATTGCCTATGACAATCCCGGCACAAATTCGGACGGCGCAACCACATCGGACTCCTTCGGCGGCTACAATGGCGCCCCGGACCGCTACACCTGGACCCTCAAGGGCCGGCAGGAAGCCTATATCCCGTACAACAATTATGATCTGTACTCGGACAACCTGTCCTACGATGAGATCATTAACCCGCGTCATATC
>JANQMQ010000136.1 GCA_028279995.1 Candidatus Phaeomarinibacter sp.
ACGAAGCCCAGAAGAAGCTCGGCGAACTATCCGGGCAGATGGTCGGCCTGCAGGACATTCTGGCCAACAAGCAGGCGCGCGGGGCTTTCGGGGAAATTCAGTTGCAGGATCTCGTGACCGCCGCCCTGCCGCCATCCGCTTATGCATTTCAGGAGACCCTGTCCAACAAGGCGCGGGCCGACTGCATCATCAAGATGCCGAACCCGCCCGGTTCCATTGCCGTGGATTCGAAGTTTCCCCTCGAATCCTACCGAGCCCTCGTGGATGCGAAGGCGGAAGATGAAACAACCCGGGCGAAGCGCTTCTTCCGTGATTCCATGCTAAAGCACGTGAACGACATTGCAGCCAAATACATCATTCCCGGCGAAACGGCGGACTCGGCTTTGATGTTCCTGCCATCGGAGGCGGTCTACGCGGAGCTGCATGCCAATTTTCCGGCAACCGTTGAAGCCAGCTTCAAGGCTAAGGTCTGGATTGTGTCGCCAACCACTCTGATGGCGACGCTCAACACCGTGCGCGCGGTTCTCAAGGATGCGCAGATGCGCGAGCAGGCGCATCTGATTCAGGCAGAAGTCGAGAAGATGCTGACCGACGTCACCCGGCTGGACGACCGCGTGTCCAAGCTGTCGCGCCACTTCGGGCAGGCTCAGGAAGACATTCGCCAGATCGGCGTTTCCACTGATAAGATCACCAAGCGCGGGGAGCGCATCGCTGATGTGGACATCGGCGAGGATGAAACGGGTCAACTCGTGCCGCCGGAGGGGCAGCGCGATCTTTTAGCGGGGGAATAACGCATGGAGTCCTTGGAGACACTGGTCGGCCAGGTGAATTCGATCGTCTGGGGCGTGCCGATGCTTGTGCTGATTGCAGCCACAGGCGTTTTTCTGATGGCAGGCCTCTTGTTCATGCCATTGAGAAAACTCTTCCACGCCTTCGGGCTGCTCATGTCGCCGCAGCGGCTGGGCGAAGGGGACATTCCGCCCCACAAGGCGCTGGCGACCGCGCTGGCTGCCACCGTCGGAACCGGTAACATTGCCGGCGTCGCGACCGCCATCTTCCTCGGCGGGCCCGGTGCGCTCTTCTACATGTGGGTCATTGCCCTGATCGGCATGGCAACCAAATACGCCGAAGCCGTTGCAGCCGTAACCTATCGCGAAGTGGATGGCAGAGGCATGCATGTGGGCGGGCCCATGTACTATCTGCGTGATGGTGTCGGCGCACGCTTCCCGGCCCTCGGTAAGATTCTGGCATTTGCCTTTGCTCTTTTTGCCGCCATTGCGGCTTTCGGCATCGGCAACGGCGTTCAGTCCAATTCAGTGGCGCACGCCCTTGAATCCAGTTTTGGTGTCGAACCGCTTGTCACCGGCCTGGTGATGATGGTCATCGTCGCCCTTGTACTCATCGACGGCATCAAGCGCATCGCGGACGTTGCCGGCGCCCTGGTGCCGCTGATGATCATTCTGTATGTCGGTGCCGCGATCATCATTCTGGTCATCAACGCTGCTGAAATTCCTGCAGCCTTCGGCCTCATCTTCAAATACGCGTTTGAACCTGTGGCCGCCGTCGGCGGGTTTGCCGGGGCAGCCGTAGCGGCCGCCATCCGCTTTGGTGTCGCCCGTGGTGTGTTCTCCAACGAAGCTGGGCTCGGGTCCGCTGCCATTGCCCACGCCGCCGCCAAAACGGACAGCCCGGTCACTCAGGGTCACGTGGCGATGCTGGGGACGTTCATCGACACGATCATTGTCTGCACCATGACGGGTCTGGTGATCATCACCTCAGGCATGTGGACGTCCGGGGAGACAGGAGCCGCGCTCACCAGCGCCGGGTTTGCAGCCTCGCTCACCGGCGGTGCGGAAATCGTGACGCTTGCGCTTGCGGTCTTTGCCTTCACCACCGTGCTGGGCTGGAGCTACTACGGTGAACGCAGCGTGCAGTATCTCCTGGGAGAAAAGGCCATCTGGCCGTACCGTATCCTGTGGGTCCTGGCGTTGCCGGTCGGCGCGCAGTTCGATCTGGGTCTCATCTGGCTGATTGCGGATACGCTCAACGCCATGATGGCCCTGCCGAACCTGATCGGCCTGCTCATTCTCGGGCCGATGATCTTCGCGAAGACCAAGGAGTATTGGGACAAGCGATAGACCACACGCAGGAGCACAACATCAAAGGGCGGGAGGCAAATGCTTCCCGTCCTTTTGTTTGTCTGCTTGTTGCTAGGACGCTTCGTCTGCAGCCCAGGTCGGAAGGCCGTCCAGGCTCTTCGCATTCTTCTTGGCCCGATAGGCGCGCATCTCTTCTAGTAAATTGCCTTCGGCCCACTTGGTCAGCGTGTCCCGTTCACTCTCATAAGCAAAATGCGGCACGCCATAGCCGCAGGACGTCTGCACGAGATCAAAGTTGAGCCGGACAATCTGCCGCGCGCCCGCGGGTTCCTTGCCGTCAAAGTGCGCTGCCTTGAGCGGCTCGTAGTCTTCATGCGTGTACGGAATGACCTCGCCCGTGCCGTATAGCCGCAAAATCATCGGGGCGGCATCAAATGAGCACAGCATGATCGTCATCCGCCCATCGACAGGCAGATGGGCTGCAGTCTCATTGCCGCTGCCGGTCTGGTCGAGATAGAGCGCGGTGTTGTCGTCAACCACGCGGAACCACTCCGTGCTGCGCGGCGAGATGTTGATGCGGGTGCCTTCGGCGGCAGTCGCCGTGAAGAAAATATGCTGCGCGGCAATCATCTTGCGCAGCCGGTCGTCGAGTTTGTCGTGTTGCTGCGCCATTGATCCTGTCCTCGTTGGTTATGCTTAGAAGGGCCGTCTTGCCTTCATGGCGGCGGCCAGCGTGCCGTCATCCAGATAGTCCAGTTCGCCGCCGACGGGTACGCCATGCGCTACCTGGCTGACATTGGCGCCGGACCCTTCCAGCTGATCCATGATGTAATGAGCTGTCGCCTGCCCATCGACTGTGGCGTTGACCGCCAGAACCACTTCGCGGATGTCACCGCTCATGGTGCGATTGACGAGGCCTGCAATGCTGAGGTCATCGGGCCCCACCCCATCAAGGGCGGACAATGTGCCGCCAAGCACATGGTACTGCCCTGAGTTGGCGCCGGCGCGCTCCAGCGCCCAGAGGTCCGCCACATGTTCTACAACACAGATCACACCGGCAGCCCGCCGCGTATCTGTGCAGATGGAGCAGGGGTCGTGCGTATCGAGATTGCCACAAATGGAACAGGTCAGCACATGGTCCGCCGCCTCGTTGATGGCGTCGGCCAGCGGACGCATGAGCGTTTCCTTTTTGGAGAGCAGCCGCAGCGCAGCCCGGCGGGCTGAGCGCGGCCCTAGCCCCGGCAGCCGCGCGAGCAGCTGTATCAGCCGCTCGATCTCTGTTCCTGCTGAATGCCCGACCATGTTGTGCGTGCGGACCTAAAGGGAGAAGCCCGGCGGCAGAGGCATGCCGCCCGTGATCGACTTCATTTCTTCCTGCAGCTTGTCATCAAGCTTTGCCTTGGCATCCGCATGGGCGGCTACAAGAAGGTCCTCAAGAATCTCCACCTCATCGGCGACCATCAGGCTCGGGTCAATCTTGATGCCCTTAAGGTCACCCTTACCCTTGAGCGTGACGGTGACAAGACCTGCGCCGGATGTGCCGTCCACTTCAAGGGCTGCAACGCGCTCCTGCATCTCGCCCATGCGCGCCTGAATTTCCTGTGCCTGCTTCATCAGGCCGGTGAGGTTCTTCATCAGATAAAATCCTCTGTACTCGGCGTATCGTCATCGTCCGACACGTCATCACTGTCCACCGGCGCCGGCGTGTTGGCCGCCTCTGCCGCGGCATCCGCACCCAGATCACGCACCTCGACGATTTCTGCGCCCGGAAATGCCTCAAGCGCTGCCTTGACCAACGGCTCCTGCCTGATCGCCTGCATCTGCGCTTCGCGTGCTGTTCTCTTGCTTTCGCCGATGGTGGGCTGGACAGGCTCCGCATCGCGCTTGGCCTGCGTCACGAACCAGCGTTCGTTAGTCCACAAGGACAGCTTGCGCGACAGCTCCTGGATGATTTCGCCGCCGCCCTTGAGCACGGCGAGTTCAATGCGGCCCGGGGCAAAGTCGACGAGTTGTACGTCATGCTCCAGCGCATTTTGCAGCATCACATCGCGCTTTTGTTCCGTCAGGGCGACGACGTCCTCAAACCGCTGCAGCTGTACCGCCGGGGCCTGATCCATCTGCTGGGCTGCCTGAGCCATGGTCGGGCCGGACTGCGGGGCCGACGGAGCCGATCGAACGGGTGATGCCGGGGTTCCGGCAGATATCGCTGCCGCACTGCCGCCGCCGGAAGGGGCCGGTCCGCGAGGCGCGGCGCCGCCCGCGGGCGCTGGTGTGTTCTGCAGCTTCTTGATGAGTTCATCCGGCGTTGGCAGGTCCGCGGCATAGGCCAGACGCACCAGCACCATCTCGGCAGCCGCCAGCGGCCACGGCGCACGTTCAACTTCGCCAAGGCCCTTGAGCAGCATCTGCCAGGTGCGTGCCAGTGCCTTGACGGATAGCTTGGAAACCATCTCAAGGCCGCGGGTGCGATCCATGTCGGAGACGGTCTTGTCGTCCGCCGCCTTCTCAACAAGCTTCAGGCGGGTGAGCCAGTGGGTGAGTTCCGCCATGTCGGAAATGACGACGGCGGGGTCCGCACCATCCTGATACTGGGCCGCCAACTCGCCAAGCGCGGTGGCGACATCGCCCTTCATCACATGCTCATAGAGGTCGAAGACGCGGCCCCGGTCAGCGAGCCCGAGCATAGTGCGCACGCTGTCTGCCGAAATCGTCTCGCCATCCGTGCCATGGGCAATGGCCTGATCCAGCAGCGACAGGCCATCGCGCACGGACCCTTCAGCGGCGCGGCCAATCAACGCGAGCGCGCCTTCGTCAACGCTGACACCTTCCTTGCCGGCGATGTTGGACAGATGGGTGCTCATGGCCTCCGCATCCAGCCGCCGCAGGTCAAAGCGCTGGCAGCGCGACAGGACCGTCACCGGCACCTTGCGGATTTCCGTCGTCGCGAAAATGAACTTCACATGCGCCGGCGGCTCCTCCAGCGTTTTCAGCAGCCCGTTGAAGGCCGCGTTGGAGAGCATGTGCACTTCGTCGATGATGTAGACCTTGTAGCGCGCGGAAGTCGGCGCATAGCGCACGCTTTCAATGATCTCGCGAATGTCGCCGATGCCGGTGCGCGACGCGGCGTCCATCTCCATCACATCCTGATGGCGCGATTCCATGATCGCCTGGCAGTTGATGCCGAGCTTCGGCATATCGATGGTCGGCCCATCAATCCCGTCGCCCTCATAGTTGAGGGCGCGCGCCAGAATGCGGGCGGTTGTGGTTTTGCCGATGCCGCGCACGCCTGTGAGAATGAAGGCATGGGCAATGCGATTGGTCGCAAACGCGTTGCCCAGGGTGCGCACCATGGCTTCCTGGCCGACCAGATCATCAAAGGTCTGTGGACGGTATTTGCGGGCAAGAACCTGATATTCGGCGGGCTTGGCGGGCGCCTTGGCTTCGCCGCCCATAAGGTCGAATCCTGCGTCGTCCGCCGTCATCCCCAGATTCGGCTCTTCGCTCTCTCCTCCCAAATCATCAACGTTTGTATCAGATGGGGGCGTCATGAGCGGTGGCAGCAATCCTGCGGGGGATGAAAAAGTGGGAGGCTGGACAGACGACCCAAGCCGAACTCGTTACGGCTGCTTCCTTCCGGATCTGACCGGGTTGGCGAGGGACTTGTCCGCCGCCAACCTCCCGAACGCACTATATCAGACCCAAGGGGGCCTAAGGCAAGCCGCACGGATGCAATCAGCGCCCGCAAATCGCAAAGTTTGCCCGCAAATCCCTGCCGTGGCAGGTTTCCGCCCGAAACAGACGCATCCCATCAAAAAAGAGGCCGAAAATGGCGCTTGAACCCAATCCCAACATCTTTGCCAACAACCCCCTCGACCGTGTGAGCGACAAGCGCAACGACGAGGACTGGCTGAAGGGCAAGATGGAGGACCCGGAAAGCCGCTATGTCCCGTTTTACAAGCTGATGCCCTTCGTGCTGCCCGAAGCGGCCCCCAGCGAAGGCAAGGACATTGCCTGGATGCCGCCGGAAATGGTGAAGCCGCTGATGAACCCGGCCTCCACCACGGTGCTGCTTGGCATCAACAAGCGCGGCCGGGCGCTTTTCGCCACGGATGTCACCTTCGGCGAAAATCCCGAAAACGGCCCCCTCAAGGGCATGGGCGAGTTTGAAGACCTGCGCGGCCTCGCCATGAAGGGTGAAATCACCTCCGGCGAACTGGCCATCATGGCCCAGGGCAAGAGCATGATCGACTGGCACCTGCGCCATGGCTACTGCTCAGCCTGCGGCCACCCCAGCCGTATGGCCGAAGCCGGCTATAAGCGCGTCTGCCCGAACTGCGGCGCGGAGCATTTCCCGCGCACGGACCCGGTCGCCATCATGCTCGCCACCAAGGGCGACATGGCGTTGCTGGGCCGCCAGCCCATGTTCCCAAAGGGCATGTTTTCATCATTGGCAGGCTTCATTGAGCCCGGCGAGTCGATCGAAGAGGCCGTGGCCCGTGAAATGATGGAAGAGGCCGGCGTTGCCGTGCGCAATGTCCGCTACCACTCAACCCAGCCCTGGCCCTATCCGTCTCAGCTGATGATCGGGTGTCATGCGGAAGCCGAGACGGAAGAAATCACGGTTGATGGTGTCGAGCTCGAAGAAGCCCGCTGGTTCTCCCGCGACGATCTGCGCGCCGTGTTGGCTGGCGAGGACAAGGGCTTCTGGGTTCCGCCCCCCTTCGCCATTGCGCACCAGTTGATCAGGAGCTGGGTCGAAGAGGGTTAGTCTCTGAGAGCCGCTGATGCGTGTCGCGCAAGTGTCGCGGCAAATCCCTTGGTGAGCGGCGCATGGCCGAGCAGCAGCCGATACCACATCGCTCCGAACAGCATATCCACACTCGTGGCTATGTCTGCCTGCTCGGCCTTAGGAATGTGATGGCGGATCAGCGAGGTGAGCGATGCCCTGCGCATTGCAA
>JANQMQ010000159.1 GCA_028279995.1 Candidatus Phaeomarinibacter sp.
CTGCAATGACAGGTGTTTTTTCATATGGCGGGAGGCGCCCAAGCCAAAATGTCTACGCATACGAGTTCCCCTCGAAGTATGACGAAGAGGGTAATCCAACCGCGTTTGAAACACGTGACTACATCGTTGTGGCGACCACTCGGCCGGAAACGATGCTGGGTGACACCGGCGTCGCGGTGAACGCGGATGACGCGCGTTACAAGCATTTGATTGGCTCACATGTTGTTCTGCCACTTGTCGGTCGCCGTATTCCCATTGTTGCCGACGAGTATGCAGACCCGACCCAGGGTTCGGGTGCAGTGAAGATTACACCCGCCCATGATTTTAATGACTTTGAAGTTGGTCGTCGTCATGACCTGCACATGATCAACTTGCTTGATACGCGCGGGAGGCTGACCCTTGAGAGTAACAACGACTTCTTAGAAGACGCCCCGGAAAGCTGGGACACCGCCAGCCGGTATCATGGCAAAGACAGGTTTGAGGCCCGCAAGATGATCGTTGCGGACCTAGATGCTCTAAACCTTCTCGATAAAATTGATGATCACCGGCATGCTATTCCCTATGGCGACCGATCCAACGATGTCATTGAACCGTTTCTTACGGACCAGTGGTACGTGGATGCGGCAACGCTCGCAAAACCTGCCATCGAAGCAGTAGAGAACGGCGAAACCAAGTTTGTCCCAAAAAACTGGGAAAAGACGTACTTCGAGTGGATGCGGAACATCCAGCCGTGGTGCATTTCGCGGCAACTGTGGTGGGGACATCGTATCCCGGCTTGGTACGCGCCGCGTACCGGATACCGGATGATGCAGGAACACAATCCTTTAACGTTCTGCGCTTTGTCTGAGGAAGAAGCTGTTAGTCAGGCCGAAGAAGAGTTCGGTTGTAAAATCGTTCCCGTGAATTCCAAAGACGAGGCTTGGTCAGTTTACCAAGGCATGGGTCCAACTGAGGAACGGGTGATACCGCTTTGGCGTGACGAGGACGTTCTGGACACCTGGTTTTCTTCAGGTCTCTGGCCATTCTCCACACAGGGCTGGCCGGACAATACACCAGAGCTGGACCGTTACTACGGCACTGACGTGTTGGTCACGGCATTTGACATCATCTTCTTCTGGGTCGCGCGGATGATGATGTTCGGTCTGCACTTCATGAAGGAAGTTCCGTTCAAGGACGTTTACATCCATGCCCTCGTCCGCGACGAGAAGGGTGCCAAGATGTCCAAGTCCAAGGGCAATGTCATCGATCCTCTGGAGCTGATCGACGACTACGGCGCGGACGCGTTGCGCTTCACACTCACGGCCATGGCCGCGCAGGGGCGGGACATCAAGCTCGCCAAGTCGCGTGTGGAAGGGTACCGGAACTTCGGCACCAAGCTTTGGAATGCCGCCCGCTTCTGCCAGATGAATGAGTGCGCCCGGGTGGACGGTTTTGCCATCGCATCGGTCACCGGCACACCGAACATGTGGATTGCCGGTGAAACCCGGCGCACCGCGGCCAAGGTAACAGAAGCGCTTGAAGGCTATCGCTTCAACGAAGCGGCCGCGGCGCTGTATCACTTTGTCTGGGACGTTTTCTGCGACTGGTATCTTGAGCTCATCAAGCCTGTTCTCAATGGCACCGACGAGAATGCCAAGGCTGAAACCCGTGCCACAGCGGCGTGGACCCTCGATCAGATCCTGATCATGCTGCACCCGATGATGCCGTTCCTGACCGAAGAGCTGTGGGAGCACGGCGTTGAAGGCCCGGCACGCACAACCAAGCTGATAACCGCGCCATGGCCGGAGTACGACACAGCCCTGGGTAATACTGAGGCGGATGCCGAGATTGACTGGATCATCCGCCTTGTCAGCGAGGTCCGGTCCGTCCGTGCACAGATGAATGTACCGGCTGGCGCGAAGATTCCGCTGGTTCTGCGTGGCGCTTCCGATGCCACCATCGACCGCATGACGCGCAACAAGGACATGATCGAGCGTCTGGCGCGCCTTGACAGCATCAAGGCAAGTGACGAAACGCCTGCAGGTGCCATTCAGGCCGTTGTCGATGAAGCAACATTGTTCCTGCCCCTGGCTGACGTCATTGACCTTGATGCCGAACGCGCGCGCCTGGCCAAGGAAATCGGCAAGATCGACGGAGAAATCAAGAAGATCGACGGCAAGCTTGGTAACGAAAAGTTCCTCTCAAAAGCACCTGAAGCCGTTATCGAAGAGCAGCGGGAGCGGCGTGCGGATGCAGAACAGACCCGCGCCAAACTGGCAGATGCCCTTGGACGCCTGGAAGGGGCCGCCTGATCATGTTCACACGTATCTGCACTCTCGCTCTTGCGGTCCTCTTCCTCGTTGGGCCGGCGCAAGCTGCCGAAGAAGACATTCTTGAGACCATCTTCGTGAAGGACACCATCGAGCGCTCCCTGTTCTCTCCCGAGCTGCTCAACCGTGCCAATGTTGAAGAAGTTGTCGCCATCGTGCGCGGCCTCAAGGGCACGCTTGGCGGTTTCCGTGGCGTCCAGAAAGAAGGCCCCAATACTTACACGGTGTTTCTCGAGCGTGGCCGCGTGCCTGCGGAGATCCAGACTGACGACCAGGGCCTGGTCACCTTCCTGTTTTTCCGGCAGCCGACAGCCGCCGGTCTTACGCCACAGGAGGCACTGGGTGGTTTCGTGCGCCTTGAGCGCTCCGGGGGGGGACAGATATCCGTCCTCGTGACCCAGGACGGAGTGGATCAGGTTGCGCTGGCACCGGACGCTGAACTTGACGCCGGATCAGCCTTCAAGATGGCCGTGCTCAAGACCTTGATGAACGCAGTCGAGGCCGGTGACATGAGCATGTCGGACGTCGTGACAATGGACCCGGCCTGGCGCTCACTGCCCAGCGGCATCATGCAGGACTGGCCGGACGGCACACCGATCACACTGGCGACGCTCGCGACACTCATGATTTCGGTCTCCGACAATACCGCAACAGACGCGCTTATTTCCATTCTCGGTCGTGACAAGGTGGAAGCATTTCTGCCGCAGAAGCCTCTCCTGACGACTGCCGAGTTCTTCAAGCTCAAGGCGGATGTGAACAATACGCGTGCGCGATACAGGGCCGCTGAGGATGGGGGCCGTGCCGCTGTTCTCGCGGACCTTGCCGAAGCACCCTTGCCGGAAGTATCGGCACTGGACGACAGCCCCTCACCGGAAGTCGGCTGGCCGATATCTGCCCGCAATCTGTGTGGCCTGATTGATGACGTGGCAGCAAACCCTGCCATGCAGGTCAATCCGGGAGTGGCCAATCCGGCGGAATGGGAGCGGGTAGCTTACAAGGGCGGCTCGAATTTCGGCGCCTTCAACATGACCACTCAGCTTGTGGACGAAACCGGTACAAGCTGGTGCATCACGGCGACCTGGAATACCGAGCACAGCACCCTCGACCAGGCAGCCTTCACAACCGCGTATCTGGCCATGATCGGCAGCCTGACACAGACTGAAACCCCATGAACGGATAGGGCTTTATTGCCGCAAGGCTGCCCCCCACTCACGCTGTGGAACCGGGCTGGGGTTCCCACTAAACTGCCGCCAATTCAGTTCCCGACCTGACGGAGATATGGCCCCATGAGCGCCAACAAATTTGACAAGTCAAAGCTGCCAAGCCGCCACGTAACCGTTGGCCCGCAACGCGCACCGCATCGCTCCTACTACTATGCGATGGGACTCTCCCAGGAAGAGATTGATCAGCCATTTGTAGGCGTTGCGACGTGCTGGAACGAAGCTGCACCATGCAACATCGCGTTGCAGCGTCAGGCTCAATCCGTGAAGAGGGGGGTATCGGATGCAGCCGGTACGCCGCGCGAGTTCTGCACAATTACTGTGACGGACGGCATCGCCATGGGCCATCAGGGCATGAAGTCATCACTCGTCAGCCGCGATGTGATTGCCGACTCCGTTGAGCTCACCATGCGCGGCCACTGCTACGACGCGCTTGTGGGCCTTGCCGGCTGCGACAAGAGCCTGCCGGGCATGATGATGTCCATGCTGCGTCTCAACGTGCCCAGCGTCTTCATGTATGGCGGATCCATTCTGCCCGGCAACTTCAAGGGCAAGGACGTGACCGTTCTTGATGTCTTCGAAGGCGTCGGTCAGCACTCAGCCGGCAACATGTCGGACGAAGACCTGCACGAGCTTGAGTGTATCGCGTGTCCGAGCGCCGGTGCCTGTGGCGGACAGTTTACGGCCAACACCATGGCATGCGTGTCAGAAGCCATCGGCCTTGCCTTACCAAACTCTGCGGGTGCTCCTGCGCCGTATGAAAGCCGTGATGCCTATGCCGAAGCCTCCGGTCGCGCCGTCATGGATCTCATCAAGACCGGCCTGCGCCCACGCGACATCTGCACGCGAAAAGCGTTCGAGAATGCAGCAACTGTTGTTGCGGCCTCGGGCGGCTCCACC
>JANQMQ010000258.1 GCA_028279995.1 Candidatus Phaeomarinibacter sp.
GGCATGGCAACCAGAAGCATTACAAACGCGATGGAAATGGGGAGTCCAACGCCGCTTGCAGCCGCAAGGGCGTACCTTACCCCTGCTGATTTCAGTTCATCAGTCCCCCTGAAGATCGAGGTGATGATCCACGCCGCCCACATGAGGCAAAGAACCGTGAACAGAACGGTCACGAAAAACGGGGGTGCAAATATCCAGATGCTGGCAGCGCCCGCAAAAGCGGCGGCAGACACCACGATTTGAGATTTTGCAGAGGTAAGCATGAAAAGTCTCCCTATCAAAAAGACAAGTTAACTTGTCATACTGATCCGACGGATGTCAACTGCTTGAGGCGTCCGCGGACCTTGCTGTGCGGCATTGCTTCTAGCGATGCCGCACACATTCATGCGTCGTGAAAGAAATAGAAGATGTTCCCGTACGCATCTCGAATGGTGAACTGGCGCAGCCCCCAGGGTGTGTCGGTAAGTGCCTCGAGGATATCTGCGCCCAGCCGTGTGAGAGTGGCATGCGCCTCATCCACATCTTCCGTGAATATCCAGAACACACCGGGTCGTGCATCTTCTGAACTTTCGCGAAAGAAGATCGCACAATCGCCGTGGGACACCGCGCCTATGCGGCCTTCCTCGTTGTGCCATGCGATCTCGAAGCCAAGGCGGTCGCGATAGTATTCCTGTGCTTTCCGCACATCCGGCACGGGAAGCTCCGGCGTGGGTTGAGATAGTTTCATCGGGGCACTCGCTCAGGGCTTCAACTGGTGATCTGAGTTTGTCATTTCAAAGAAGACGTGCCGGCATGGTCGAACGTGACGGTCTCGAAAACCGTTGTGCGTGTAAACGTAGCGAGGGTTCGAATCTCTCCCTCTCCGCCATTTGCCTTCTAACCATTGGTGACAAGATCAAGTCGGCTGGACTAGTTTCGCTTGATGGCTGGTACTGACTGGACAGATGCGGAAAATGACTTGGTCGTTGCGGACTACTTCGCAATGCTTTTGGCTGAGATTTCTGGGCAGAGTTACAACAAGGCTGAACACAATCGACGCATGCAGAGCGCGACGGGACGACCGAAGGGCTCAATCGAGTTCAAGCATCAGAATATTAGCGCCGTTCTAAAGGCCATGGGTGAAACTTGGATCGACGGATACAAGCCGCGATTCAATTTTCAGATGTCACTTGCTGATGCCGTTCAACGCTGGTTCAAGCAGAATCCGCAGTGGTTTGCTCGAGCAAGTGCGCCGTCTAAAGAGGTCGCCGTCCGAGAGTCGACTTCGCTCTGGATCGGCCCTCCGCCAACGATGGGGAACGAGCCACCACCTGATGAACTTGAGCATACGCTGGCAGTAGCAAAGAAGTTTGACGTTGCGGGCCGGGACTTACGAAATCGTGCTCTAGGGCGCGCTGGAGAAGCATTTGTTTTGGCGCATGAGCGCCAAACCCTTATTCAAGCAGGGCGTGGCGACTTGGCTCAAGATGTTCGGTGGGTTGCCGACGAAGATGGAGATGGCGCCGGATACGACATATTGAGTTTCGCTCCCGATGGCGGCTCAAGGCTAATCGAGGTCAAGACAACCAACGGATGGGAGAGGACCCCGTTTCATATAACGCGGAATGAACTTGCTGTGGCTGAGCGGAACAGAGACGACTGGTGTTTGCTTCGCCTGTGGAACTTCTCTCGGGAGCCAAAAGCATTCGAGTTGCGTCCTCCACTTGATGCACATGTTTCGCTGACTGCGGAAACGTTTAAAGCCAGTTTTCAGTGAGCGGAACGTGATCTGACGAGTAGATGCAACTTGGAGAGCTTCCTAGTCGGTCGGCGCGCCGACTAGTTGCATCAGCGCCTCAATCATGTGGGCAGAAAGCACCTCGGGCGCTTCAAACTCGTACCGGTCCAGATTGATGGGCAGGGCGAGGCTGCCGTGGATGCCGGCCCAGAAGATCTGCGCCATCATATGCGGGTCGAAGGGTTTGAACTGGCCCGTCTCCTGGCCTTCGCAGAAGGCTGCGCAGAGGTTGCTGTAGAAGGTTTCTTCATCCAGCTCCTGTGGGTCCTGAGGGCGGTTGGCCTCGTCGCGCACGAGGAGGAAGGCGCTGCGGAACAGGCGGTCGTTTTCCAGGGCGAAGGTCACATAGTGGTTGAGCAGGGTTCGGACCTTTTCCTCCGGGCCGGCGGCGGCGTCGACGCTTGCCTGCATGTCGTCGCGCAGGCGCCCGACCGGCTCCGCCCATAGGGTCTGAGCGAGGTCGGCCCGGTTTTCAAAATATTTGTAGAAGGTGCCGATCGAGATATCGGCTTCTTCAATCACGTCGCGCACGGTGATGTCGTTCCACGCCTGTGTATCACCGGGGGCGATGTTGCGCTTGCGGACGAGCCGGACAACCGCCTCGCGGATGTGGCTGCGCATTTCTTCGCGCTTTTCGGGCGTTATTGACGGTCTTGCCACGGGAAACTGCCGTTGATGAAGGGTCTCAAGGAAGTGGCATTTCCAAGGGCTCTGCGCAAGTCGGACCCCTTTTTCGACACATCCACACATGCGTATCGCGCTTTCCGGCGCACCTCACGGGTTGACATACAGTTTTTCGAACAATAAAACGAACATGTTCTTTAAACATAGCCGAGCCGGAAATGCCTTGCTGCGTGTGTTGCATGACAGACAGTTCCGGACGCTCGAAACTCAAAGGAGGTGGCACGTGACACACGTTCAAGCACGACCACTGGAAAACAGAACCCTGCCGCCGACCGCGCGGGTGGCCCGTCAGATCGAGAAATGGGGCGGGCTGCCCTTCAACCTGCTCGAACTTGTCGGGTCCTATGTGATTGTCCGTCCGATGAACTGGGCACTGCGGCATCTGGACGGGCTGTCCTACCGTTTGGAAGGCACACTGTTGCGGCGCGTCCTGCAGCACACGATCTTTCCCGCTGCGCTCATCATCTCACTCTGGCTGGGGTTTGAACTTGCGGCCAACGACGTAACGTTCAACTCGCTGCTGACGCTGGCGCTGCTGCCGGTCATCATGGGTCTTCTGGTGGCGCCGGTGGAGCGGTTGATGCCGTTCAGCCGGAACTGGCTGGAAGGCGGAAACGACACGACGGTCGATCTGATCTTCTTTGTGTCCGGCGCCTTCTGGAACGGCTTTGGAAAATACCTGCTGCAGGTGCTCTTCATCCTCAGCCTGGTGCAAGCGCTGGAGCCTTATGGCCATGGTCTCTGGCCATCGGAGCTGCCTGGCGTTGTTCAGGTTTTCCTGCTGATCCTGATCAAGGACTTCTTCCGCTACTGGCTGCACCGCGCCATGCATGAAGTGCCGTTCCTGTGGCGGTTCCATGCGGCGCACCACTCGGTGGAGCGGCTTTACTGGCTCAACGGCATTCGCAGCCATCCGGTCGAGGTGGTGATTCAAGTGTTCTTCTACGCGCTGCCCTTCGCGTTGTTACAGCCATCAGAAGAGATCGTGATGGTCGCCATCATGATGCAGCTATGCATCGGCGTGTTCCAGCACGGCAACATGGATCTGAAGCTGCGGTTCTGGGAGCACATCTTCTCGATCGGCGACAATCACCGCTACCACCACTACCCGAACAAAGAAGTGGGCGACTCGAACTATGGCGGCGAGTTCATTGTGTGGGACATTCTGTTCGGCACCTTCCACAATCCGAAGAACGAACGGCCCAGTGACAAAATTGGCATTGGCACCGCGCCCAACTATCCGTTGACCGTTGCAGGCTTGCTGATTGCACCTTTCCTGCCGGACCAGAAGGTCTTTGGGCCTGCAAACGAACAGGTGGCGGATGACGACCGGCTCTTGCCACTGGAGGATGCGGTTCTGAGTGAAGCTGGCACCTGATCGTTTTCTCCCAGCTGACCAAACGTCGGCTGGGAGGCTGGGCAGGTCTTGGTTCCCAGGTAGAAGAATTCACTGAGCTTCCGTGATCCAGTCAAACGCGCGGCTGACAGCTTCCTTAGCCCCGCCTCGCACGCAATGCCCGTGGGCAATGATGAGGTTTTCAAAATCCCACCCGAGGATCGTGTCGACACTCTTCTGCATGGCGGCCTTGTCCTGGATGCTGAGTTTGATGTCGAGAGGCACGCCGCCGTCTTTGCCCAGGATGCCTGCTAACTGCTTGATACCGCGCCAGATCCAGGGTTCACCCGCCACATGATGCTTCTGGATGAAATCCGTGATGATCAGAGTCTTGGATGGTTTGTGGAGGAACTCGACCTCATCGAGAACCGCATGTCCATCAATCACACAATGACTGATTGCCCCGTTCCAAGGGGTTTCCATGCCATCCGCAAGTGTTGTGTCGATGGTGATGTCCGGATGGCGTGTACTGAACTCCGGTGAAGCCCAGACCCTGGCCGATGGGTACAGCGCCTTCCAGGGCTGGATGCCGAGGCTGTGTATCTTGTTGGGTGCCACAAGATGCTCAACGGGTCCCAGGGCATCGATGGCGCGCTGGCGTTTCGGTGTTGGCAGCACAGGAGAGTGGAGCCATATGCCGCCCGACTCCAACCGGATGACTGTCATCCGTGTCGAGAATGGCAACAGCCTGAACATGCGCACGTCATCGCCGTCCATTGTCCATATGTTTTCTCCGAAGGACTCCATTCTTCCTCTTATCAAATGCGCCTAACTGCTTTCAGTACGCCTTTAGCGTGTCTCACTTGTTGTCTAGAGCGTCTTTGCCAGCAGCCAGCGCAGCGTTTTGACCTGCCGGTCCACCGTCCAATAGTCCGGTTCTGCAATTGCATTGACCGAGATGCCGTCCAGCGCGGCCATCAGAGTATCGATGAAACGGGTCACATCCCGGGTGATGATACCGCGTGCGCGTACTTCGCGGCTGAGTTCTTCACGCATGGTCTGGACGCGCTGGCTGTAGCCGCGGCGCAGGCTGGGGCGGCCTATGCTCAGCGCCCAGAAGACGAGCCAGACGCGCAGTTCCGCCGAGCGTTCTTCGTCCAGAGGAAGAAACTCCCGGACCACGTCTTCGATTGTGATGTCCGGGCTGTCCATGGCGGCGTGGACGCGATCGACACCTGCGGATGCTGCGTGGTCGAGGACGGCCTCGATCAGATCATCCTTGGATTTGAACCAGTGATTGAGCAGGCCGATGGTGCAGCCGGCCTGTTCCGCGATCCTGCGCATGGACAGCGCCTCTGGGCCTTCCGCCGCGATCAGCGCGGCTGCGGCGGACACGACTTCGGCGCGGCGCACCTTGGGATCAGCAACTCGGGGCATGCAGGACTCTTTTCGTGTTGACGATCATCTCTCTTTGCCATAGATAACATATCAATTGATATGTAAAGAAGCGTATTGGCCCAAGAGTGAAAAACGGACGGGGGGGACCCATGGCTGCGCAGTTGAAGCATCTGGATATCACCGACGATGTTGCCGACATTCTGGAGATCATCCATGAAGATGGCGGCGTGATCGTTGAGAACTTCCTGTCCTCTGATCTGCGCGACCGGCTTGTTGCAGAGTTAAAGCCGCATGCGGACGGGTTTGAGCCCGGCATGGAAGGCGGCGATATCAAGCAGATGTTCTGTGGCGCACATACCAAGCGCTTCACCGGCCTTGCGCGGCGCGCCCCCTCGTTTGCCGAGGTCATCGACCACGACCTGCTTCACGTCTGGGCCGAGAACGATTTTGCCAATGACTACTGGATGAACACAGGTCAGGCGATCATCATCGGGCCTAACTCGCCGGCCCAGGTGCTGCATCGCGATGCGGGCAACTGGCCGATCATGGTGGTGCAAGGCAAGGACGGTCCGGAGGCCACCCTCAGCTGCATGATGGCGATCACTGATTTCACTGAAGAGAATGGCGCGACGCTGGTGGTTCCAGGTAGCCACAAATGGGATGACTTTGATCGTGAGGCAACTGATGACGAGATTGTCTCCGCAGTCATGCCGGCGGGAGCCGCTCTGCTCTACTCCGGAAAGACCATTCATGGTGGTGGCACCAATGTGTCCCAGGACGATTGGCGCTTTGGCATTCAGTTCAGCTTTGCACTGGCACAGCTGACACCGGAGGAGGCACACACGGTGACGGTACCTTGGGAGGTGGCAAAGACCTTCCCGGAGCGGGTGCAGCACATGTTGGGCTATCACTCACATCGAAGCTTTTTACCGGACTGGCCGGTGCTGTGGACCTTTGACTATCGCGACGTGCGCGAGGCGCTTAGCCCACCACGTGCCGGCCGCTATGTGAGCGCAGGGGCGAGGAAACTTGCCTCGTTCGAAGATCTTGCCAGCTGAGTCACGTTGTTTGCGGCACAAGCGCGTCAGGAGACTGTCATGAGTATTGCTCAGACCAACATCGAAATGATCTCCCGGATTCCGGAGCTCATTCCTGACCGGCTGGACGAAGCCAAGTACCTTTTTGCCGATGACTTTGTGTGGACCTATATCAATCCGCTCCTTCCGCAGATTGAGGGGGACTACAATGGTGTTGATGGTCTCAAGACATTCTTCCGGAAACTTGGCGAACTGACGGGCGGCACCTTCCGTGTCCGGGTCAAGAATGCATATCCACTGGGGGATGAGCTTGTTGTTGCCCATGCGGCACCGGGCATGACCCTGGATGGCGAAACCTTTGAAACAGATGCGGCAGTGGTCTGGCGCTTTGTGGACGGCAAGATCAAGGCCGCTTGGGACACTCCTGCCGTCTACACCATCAACACGGATGGCGACGGCTGATGCTCACCTAAGCTGGCTTGCGGCAGATGAGGAACACGGTCCGTCCGTTGCCGGGCTGCCAGTGGGTTTCGACTGTGAAGCCAGCGTCGGTCATGAAACCCACCAGCTGGTTGCCTTTGAGGAATTGCACATAGGGCACTTTTCCAATGGCGCGGCCCAGCGGCAGGATGAGTTTCATCCAGTTCATGCCATCGCCCAGGCACACGGTGCTTGAGACGAAGATGCCGCCGGGCTTGAGCCAGCGGTAGACATCTTTCGCCGTTTCCGCCGGGTCCTCGATCAGGTGCAGGATGCTGTTGCCGAGGATGGCGTCATAGGCTTGATCCGCCACGTCCATTTCGGCGATGTCCGCGCACCGGAACGTGACATTGCTGACGCTCTGCTCAGTGGCCTGCTGTCTGGCGATCGTCAGCATGGCGTCTGAGATGTCATAGGCATCAACCTGCGCTACATGGGGTGCGTGCCGCAGGGCCGTACCACCAGTGCCGCAGCCAAATTCCATTACTTTCATGTCCGGGCGAAACTGTTCCTGTGTCAGGCGCAGTTTTTCTTCATAGGCCTCCGGGTTGCCGATGGGAGAGGCGAAATACTTTTCCGCGATGCTGTCCCAGAACTTGCTTTCATGCGCCATGGGGAGGGCTCCTTGCGAGGTGACGACTGGTGTCTCTGGGCCCTTAAATAGCTATGCGTATTTCAGATAGAAATTGCGGAAATTTGTCGGTCTGGTATACGAAAATCCATGAACTGGCCTGCGATTGCCTTTGACTGGAACCAGATCCGCGCTTTCCTGGCGACAGCTGAGGAAGGATCGCTGTCGGCGGCGGCGCGTGTGCTGGGCCAGACGCAACCAACGCTGAGCCGACAGGTTACCGGCCTCGAAGAGGCGCTGGGCGTTGTCCTGTTCGAGCGCGGGCCGCGGACCATGCGGTTGACCCAGGCGGGCCATGAAGTGCTGGCGCATGTCCGCGCCATGGGGGACGCTGCGATGAAGGTGTCCCTTGCCGCATCTGGCCAGTCGCAGGACGTGGAAGGCAGCGTCAGTGTCACGGCGACGGAACTCTTTGCCAGCATGTATCTGCCGCCGATCCTGTGCGAGCTGCGCGAGATCGCGCCGAAGCTGTCCGTCAATGTCATTACGTCCAACGACGTTCGGGACCTGACGCGTCGTGAGGCTGACATCTCCATCCGGCACGCGCGCCCTGAGCAGCCCGACCTGATCGGCAGGCTGGTTCATGAGACGTCAGCACGGTTGTATGCATCGCGAGACTATCTTGACCGTCATGGCCGGCCGGCATCCCTTGAGGAAGCAGCAGACCTGTCGATGATCGGCTTCGATACGGCAGGCAGTCTCGTTCCGTTTCTTCAGGGGATGGGTCTGCCGGTCACCGAAAACAACGTGCGTGCGACCACCGAAAGCGGTCACATGCTGATTGCGTTGATCCGTGCGGGTCTGGGGGCAAGCTTTCTCACTCAGGACGCTGCAAGCCAGTTTGATGACCTTGAGGTCGTGCTGCCGGACATGGATGCACCCGTCGTGCCGGTGTGGCTCGTGACACATCGGGAATTGCGCACCAGCCGCCGCATCCGCATTGTGTTTGATCATCTGGCGGAGACGCTGTCGGGTATGCTTGGCGACGGTCGTTGATGATCCTTGCCTGGTTATGACGTCCTACCTGCCAAACTGGGCGCCTATGGTGGATGCAAATTCCGAGATCAGTGCTCTTGTCTTCTTCGGCGGCACAGCCAGAAGTTCGCCTTCAACAAAGCCTGCTGAAAAGGAAAACAGACTGACCATCCTGAATAGATTCGTAAGGTTGGCACGTTGGTCAATACGGCCCGCTCGCTGTAGGGCCTTCAATCGGCCGCGCAGATTGGCATCTTCGCCGTAGGTCAAAGTGGCGAGTGCCTTTTGGCGAAACATGTCATCGGTGGCCATCTCGGCGATGATGAGGCGGGAGATGTGCTTGTTGGTCCGGTCCTGCGTGTATCTGAAAATCAGATACTGAGACAGCTCATCTTCGAGCGTCTTGGCGGGTGGATAAGGCAATTCGCCGGATTGTTTTTCCGCGACTATTTTTTCAACAATCGCCAAGAGCAGACCGTCCTTGCTGCCAAAATACCGATTGATAAGTGCCACGTTCGCGTTCGCTTTTTCGGCAACCGCTGACACGGGTGTTCGACTGAATCCATGTAAGGCAAACACCTCGAGGCCGGCGTCGATCAGCCGCTGCTCCGTTAACTTGCGGCTCCGCCTCGTTGCGCCATCCGGCTTCAAGTTTTTTGGTGTGCTCATATCCACTTTGTAAACACCTGTTTACATGCTCGCAATGCCGTAGTTATAAATGTAAATCGCTGTTTACATTTATAACTAGAGCGCATCATGCTCTCGATGTGGGGGAACTCATGGCCGACTATGCAAATCCCAGTGCCCTGACGGATACCGGATGGCTGGAGGGCAATCTAGACAACCCGGATGTTGTCGTGATCGAAATGGATACTGACCCAGCTGCTTATGAAGCGGGACATATTCCTGGGTCCGTCTTCTGGCCGGCGGTTGCACCGCTGGATGAGACGCTGTCCACCCTCAGTGATCCTGGTGCCATTTCGAATCTGTTTGAAAGCGCGGGCATTAGACCCTCAACCACTGTCATTCTGGTGCATGGCCAGTATCAGGCCACGTCCGGTTGGCTCTACTGGTTTTTCAAGCGTGCAGGTCACCGCGACGTTCGGGTTTTGAATGGCGGTCGGCAAAAGTGGCTTGCAGACGGCCATGCGCTAACGGATGCAAAGACATTCTTGGTACAGACAAACTATCGTGTTGATAGCGTTGACTTGTCTGCGTCAGTGGCGGCGTCTGATGTGGCTGCGGTCATTGCGGATGCCAATGTTGCCATTCTCGATGTCCGGTCCTTTCCGGAGTTTACCGGTGACGTGTATCTCTCAGGCCCGGTGCAGCCAGATGAAGTTGCCGGTCATATCCCGGGAGCCATACATTTTCCTTATGAGCTGGTGCATGATGAGGATGGCACGTTCAAGTCAGCCGCCAGTCTTGAGAAGCTCTATGCCGACAAGGGCATAACGCGGGATAAACGTGTGCTGCCTTATTGTGCTGTTGGTGGCCGCTCCGCCCACACCTGGTTCGTCCTGACGCAGTTGATCGGGTTCAAAGATGTGCAAAATTTCGACGGTTCGTGGCGCGAATGGAGCACGACTCCCGGCTTGCCAATTGCCCGCTGATGAGCCACTGCGAGCGTCGCACCAGCCGCCACATCCATGTTGTGTTTGATCATCTGGCCACAGTGCTGTCGATCAGTCTGCATCCGGCAGAAGATTCCTGAGAAGCCTCTTGACCCTCACGCTACGTCAGGCTCGATACAGGGGCCATGACAACGCAAAGTGAGGAATATTCAGTAGGTCAACTTGCCCGGCTGTCCGGCGTGTCCGTCAGGACGCTGCACCATTATGACAGCATTGGCCTGCTTTCACCGGCCCATACGGCGTCCAACGGATATCGCATCTATGGGCGTGCCGAAGCTCTGCGCTTGCAGGAAATCCTGTTTTATCGGGATGTAGGCATGTCGCTTGGCGAGATTACAACGATCTTGAGCAAGCCGTCAGATGCCCTGGCACGGCTGACGCGTCATCGCGCACGGCTGGTTCAGCAGGTGGCCCGGACATCCAAGGCGATTGACACACTGGACCTCACGATTGCTCACCTCAAAGGAGATCGTGACATGGCTATTGAAGATTTATACCAGCCCTTCGCGCCAGCAAAACAGGCTGACTATGAAGCCTGGCTGATAGAAACCTATGGTGCCGATATGGCCGAGCATATTGCCGCGTCGAAGCAGGCTATTGCAGAGGTGACCGACGGCCTTGAAGGTTTGATGGTAAAGCTGCGTGACGTAGAAGCCAGGCTGGTTGAGGCCTATGAAGCCGATCATCAGCCTGGTGCCGATGAGTTGGTCGTAGTGCTCGACGAGCATCGTGCATTGATGGGCGAATTCTGGGGGCGTGAATGTGATGCTGCGGCCTATGCCGGTCTTGCGGACATGTATCTCAGCCACCCGGATTTTGTCGCCAGGTATGAGCGGCTCAGTCCCAAGTTCTCAGGTTGGTTGCCTGCCACAATGAAGGCATATGCAGGAACCTTTGAAGCTCCCTGCCCGTAGCCATGGCTGCTGGCCAAAGTTCTGGTTCCATTCAATAATAGCTCCAAGAGCACGCGATGTGCCGCGATTTTGGAGTGAAACAGATGAGCAAGAACTGGGATATCCGCGTCCTTGCGGGCGCGTTGGGAGCAAGTATCTCCGGTGTCAGCCTGGCTGATACAACCGCCGAAGAGATTGATACCGTCAAATCCCTGCTCACGCGCCACAAGGTGCTCGTTTTTCCGGATCAGAACCTGTCACCGGATCAGCATGTGTCTCTAGGTGAAAAGTTCGGTGAGCTTGAGGGCGCACACCCGAACCTCGCCAAACCCGACATGCCGTCGCCGCATATCTTCGAGCTTGCTGCAAGTGAAGGCGGGATCGCAGATGAGTGGCATACGGATCTGACATTCACCGAGTCGCCACCGCTCATGTCGATCCTCAACATGGTGACTTGTCCCGAAGCGGGCGGTGACACCATGTGGACCAATCTCATCGCGGCCTATGCGGATCTGTCAGAGCCCATGCAGGAAATGCTGGGAGGGCTGACG
>JANQMQ010000305.1 GCA_028279995.1 Candidatus Phaeomarinibacter sp.
CGTCCACGTCGTCCAGTGTCAGGTCAGCTTCACGCAGGGCGGAGGCAATAAGCGAATCAAGATGATCGATATGGGTGCGGGCGGCGATTTCCGGCACGACGCCGCCATAGGGCGCGTGTTCGTCAAACTGAGAGAGCACCAGATTGGAGCGGATGGTTCCCGGTTCGCCCGGCGCACCGGAAACGACGGCGGCGGCGGTTTCGTCGCAGCTTGTTTCAATGCCAAGGACGGTAAGCTGGCGGGACGTGTCCATTTGATCGGTATCTGCTTTGTGGTCGGGGCCGATGTGCTATCCATCGCCCCTGGTTTGATATGTGGTGTGCCCGGAAAGGGCGCATAAAGCACATAAGTTCTTGTTTCGTCGAGGTTTCATGCCCGCTTCCTTCACTTCCGCCTCGCCCCTTCGTCTTGGCACACGGGGCAGTCCGCTGGCGTTGGTGCAGGCCAATGAGGTGGCGCGCCGTCTGCGCGCGGTGCATGGGCTGGAAGAAGAGGCCGTCGAGATCGTGCCGATCACCACGAGCGGTGACCGGGAGCAGGTCCGGCCACTGGCGGAGATTGGGGGCAAGGGGCTGTTTGCCGTCGAACTCGAAACGGCCCTGCATGAAGGCGAAATCCATCTGGCGGTCCACTCCATGAAGGATGTTGAGACCGTTCTGCATGAGGCCTTCGAGATCATCGCCATGCTGCCGCGCGAGGACACGCGGGATGCGTGGCTGAGCCCGGTCGCGGATCATCCGCGTGACCTGCCGCACGGAGCGGTGGTTGGGACTGCATCGCTGCGCCGCGGGGCACAGATCAAGGCCATGCGGCCGGATGTGAAGATCGTCAATTTCCGCGGCAATGTGCAGACTCGTATAGACAAACTGGCCGCCGGTGATGTGCAGGGCACGCTTCTGGCACTGGCCGGGCTCAAGCGGCTTGGTCTTGAAGACAGGGCGACATGTCTTCTGGATGCACCGGAGATGATCGCCGCAGTTGGCCAGGGAGCCATCGGCATTGAAATCCGCAAGGATGCGGATGATGTGCGTGAGGTCGTGGCGGCGCTGAATGACACGGATACATCCGTGTGCGTCAGCTGCGAACGCGCCATGCTGGCAGAGCTTGATGGTACCTGCCGCACACCCATTGGCGGCCATGCCGTGCTGATTCCGGGGAACAGGATCAGGCTCACGGCCGTGCTGCTGGCGGAAGACGGGTCGCAGGCCTTCCGGTTTGAGGACGACGCGCCCGTTGTGGACGCACTGGCTCTTGGCACCCGGGCCGGGCGGGCGCTCAGGGATGAGGCGGGCGAGGACTTCGTCGCCAATATGGGCTGACGCTCATGCACCTTCTTGTCACCCGGCCCGAGCCTGATGCGTCTGTTCTGGCAGAGCAGCTCAGGGTCCTTGGCCATGAGGTAACCGTCGCGCCGCTGATGGAAATCGTGACGCGGGACTTCGTTGTGGACCTGGAAGGGGTCCAGGGGGTTCTGTTCACCAGCGCCAACGGGGTTCGCGCTTACGCGGAGCGGGTCGGCACGCCGCCTGCCGGCCTTGTGGCTCATGCTGTCGGGCCGGCCTGTGCCGAAGCGGCGCGGGCGGCGGGGTGGCAGCAGGTGTCCGTTGCCGATGGTGATGTTCATGCCCTGACGGCACTTGTCGCAGCGCAGGTCGATCCGGAAGCAGGGCGGCTGGTTCATGTATCCGGCAAGGCGGCTGCCGGGGATCTTGCAGGGGCGCTGGCGGCGTTCGGGTTCAGTGTCAGTCGCATCGTTGGCTATGAAGCCCGGACTGTGGACAGCCTGCCGGACAATGTGCGCGGTGTCCTTGAAACGGGCGCGCTTGATGGCGTGCTCCTGTTCTCGCCGCGCAGCGCGAAGATCTATGCAGATCGGGTCGAAAAGGCCGGTCTTTCGGCAAAAGCAGGGTCGGTTACTGCTTATTGCCTGTCGTCGGCGGTTGCCGACGCTCTCAAAGCGCAGATTTCTGCACCCTGTGTGGTTGCAACCGCGCCTGAAACACCGCATCTCATTGCCTTGTTGTCTCCTTAACTGGCCTCTACTCTCTCCGCTTCCGTTTCGGCCTTCCGGTGACCGTCCGACTCAGGCCCCCTGACACAGAGTGCGTTTCGACCTTCATGACCAACAACGATACTTCCGGCAATCCCGGTTCTGGCCCGAAATCCGATGCCACAGCAGACACTGCGGCTGACGGCCCTGAAAAGCGCAAGGCGCGGGTGATTGACGGGACGGCAGAAGATGTGACTGACGTCCCATCCGGTGGATCAAATGGCGGTGGCTCGGC
The DNA here is from genome assembly GCA_028279995.1 of Candidatus Phaeomarinibacter sp. Taxonomy (GTDB): domain Bacteria; phylum Pseudomonadota; class Alphaproteobacteria; order CGMCC-115125; family CGMCC-115125; genus Pyruvatibacter. The sequence continues at coordinate 2,286 of JANQMQ010000305.1, forward strand.
CATGGGGATTGCGGCGCCCATCGCGGCGTTCTTTGGCGGCGCAGCCGTTCTGGCAGCCGTGTTGTGGCAAGCAGGGCTTCTCAATGAGGCGACAGGCCAGGCCGTGCTTGGCGGCGGTGTGCCCACTGACGTTGCCGCGCAGCTTGAGTCCGCCGACACGCGTATTGCGGCGCTGCTGCGTGATGTAGAGCGTCTGGGCGGCGAACTTCAGGATGCGGACGAAGCCCGCAGCGCCCTGCAGACAAAACTGACGGATGTCGAAGAACAGCTGGCCGTGGCGACAGGTGCCGCCGTTGAGGACCTGGCGCGGGCCGATGACCTGAATGCGGCTCTGCGCCTGATCACTGAAATTGACGGTCGCCTTGCTGATGCGGAGGCCGGTGTGGGCGTGGCGGCGACTGCCGTTCAGCCTGACCAGATTGAAGCGCTGCAGGCGATCATCGAAGGGCTTGAAGAGCGGGTGGCCGCGACCGAAGACGCAACGCAGGAGGCCGCTGCTGCGGAGCGCCGCGTGGCCGCCATGGAAGCCGGTGTTGCTGCCATCGGATCACAGCAGACAACACTGGGCACACAGCTTGGCACGGTGCGTGCCGAGCTCGGCGCCCTGGGCGCGCGGGCTGACACGACAAGAGACACGCTTGCCGCGCAGAGCGACCGTGTTGCTGCTTTGGCGAAAGAAGATGAAACCCTGCAGGGACGCCTTGCCGCTGTTGAGTCCCGTGTGGACCGGCCCGAAGCGGCGCGCCGTGCGGCTCTTGGTATTGCACTTGCGAGTCTTGCCGGGGTCGCCAATGAGGGAAAACCGTTTGCGTCCGAACTGGCGGCGGTCAACCAGCTTGCTCCGGGTGCTGAGCAAGCTGCCACGCTTGAGGGTGCTGCCGAGACCGGTGTTGCCAATGCGCCGACATTGCTGCGCAGCTTCCAGCCCATCGCCCGCGATGCCCTGCGCGCGGAGGCCGCGGGCAATGCCGATGGTGTGTGGCAGCGGTTCACAGGCAATGCATTGTCACTCATCACCGTG
>JANQMQ010000330.1 GCA_028279995.1 Candidatus Phaeomarinibacter sp.
GCGCCTGCGGAGCGGGAAGTCTTGCCTTATGGAACAGTGCAGCGTCAACAGGCGGATGCCGCCTGCTGCCATGCTGTAAGAGATAGCTGAGAAAGCACGCCTAGGCGTGAGACGCCATCCATTCACGGGCCTGCCGCTGAGCTTCAGCAATTTCTGCTGGAGACATCAGATCGGAAAGCTCTTTGCGCTGATCTTTGGCCTCCTGGGAGCCGCGCAAGGCCGCCAGATTGAACCATTTGTGCGCTGTCACGAGGTCGGGCTCAACACCTTTGCCCACTGAAAAAATCAGCCCCAGATTATAAAGCGCTCCGCTGGTGCCCTTCTCGGCCGCCAGCTCGAACCGCTTCAGGTCGTCAAGTTCCACGCGAGCCATGAAATCCTCCTGCCATCGCTCCTAGTTTCGCAAGGGCCCGATTCTCCAATTCTTGGACACGAACCAGCAGTGCCCCCCGGCACTGCGCGCACAACCTTTTGTACGCCTGCACGTGGAATCTCGCGCGCTCGTCTAAACAATGAGTTAAACGATTCAAATGCGATTAAAGAGTCGGCTCTTTTTGGCACGTAGGGGCGACTCAAAAGTCACACCCTGCGCTCTGAGGCCTGAAAACCTAGGGGTTTTGGCGGGTTTTGATTTCCGCTGTGCTGCTGACCAAGTCAGCACTAGGACTGTGCAGGAGGCACAGCCATGCCCTTTTCAACCCCCGGACGGGCTGCCATCGCAGCCAACCAGCGGCGCCAGTGAGTGCCTTCACCCACCATGTCGGGCTTTGCGCCACTGATAATATCGAAGCCGACAGACACCCACGGATAGATCGCCATGTCCGCGATGGAGTAGTCCCCGGCCACAAATTCGTTGTTGGCCAGTTGCTTGTCCAGAATACCGATCAGCCGTGCACTTTCACTAATATAGCGATCAATCGCATAAGGAATCTGCTCCGGCGCTGAGTTCGCAAAATGGCTTGCCTGCCCCATCATCGGGCCGATGCCGCCCATCTGCCACATCAGCCATTCCAGAGCCTTTGCACGGGCCGAACCTGATGCCGGCAGAAACTGACCTGTCTTCTCGGCCAAGTAGATGAGAATGGCGCCAGATTCAAAGACAGATACCGGCCCATCCGCCCCATTCTGGTCCACAATGGCCGGAATGCGGTTGTTGGGACTGATCTTCAGGAATTCCGGTTCGAACTGCTTGCCGTTGCCGATGTCCACGGCATGGGTAGTGTACTCAAGCCCGGTCTCTTCCAGCATGATGGAAACTTTGCGGCCGTTCGGCGTCGTCCATGTGTAAAGATCAATCATCTGTTCCCTCCCCAGTGTGTCTTCTGTCTAAAAAAGCCCCGCCGTTTCAACCGGCGAGGCTCATATGGTCAGAGTGCGATCAAACTCAACGGGTCTTTATCAGGACTTCGATAAACTGATGGTGATGCACATCCCCTTCAATGTCCGGGATGACCTTGTAGCGTCCAGGCTGAACGGCAAATCCAACAGCGTCCTGACTGTCATCAAACTTTGCCAGTTCCGAGCCGCCCGCGTCGTACAGGACAAAGCCATAGTCCCCGCCGATCACGGCAAAAATTTCGCCGGGCGCATCCAGCGTTGTAACAGGTGCCTTGATCAGCGGCCTCGGGCGCTCATGGTCATCATGCAGCCCCTTTATCTTCTCGATGCCCGCCAGCGCTGGACCACTGAAAAACATCGCTACTGCAACAAAAAAGGCCGCTCTGCGCATAGTCAGCTCCAAAAAAACCGCAGGGCTCGCCCGCCCTCTTCTGACAAGAGTAACAGGTCATCCCCGGCGGTCATCTCTTTTTGCTTTGATGGACAACAAAGAGGCTAAAGCCCCAGCTTCTCCGCCAGTATCTTGTTTACAGCTGCCGGGTTCGCCTTGCCCTGGCTTGCCTTCATGACCTGGCCGACAAACCAGCCGGCAAGCTTCGGCTTCTCTTTGACTTCAGCTACTTTGTCCGGGTTCTGAGCAATCACTTCATCAACAATCGCCTCAATGGCGCCAGTGTCCGTAACCTGCTTCAGGCCTTTTTCTTCAACGATTTTGCCCGGTGCATCACCGGTCTCAAGCATGATCTCAAACACATCCTTGGCGATGCGCCCTGAAATCGTATCGTCAGATATCAGATCAACAAGTTCACCTAGACTGTCAGCACTGATGGGAGAATCCTCGACCTCCACACCCAGCTTGTTGAGCGAGCCGAAGAACTCACCCGTCACCCAGTTGACCACAAGGCGCGGATCACGCCCTTCAACAACCTTCTCGAAGAAATCAGACGACGCCTTGTCACCCGCGAGCACACCCGCATCGTAAGGCTTTAGCCCGAACTGTTCGATGAACCGGGCCTTCTTCTGATCCGGCATCTCCGGCAGCGTTGCGCGAATACCGTCGATGAACTCATCGGTCAGCACCAGGGGCAACAGGTCGGGATCCGGGAA
>JANQMQ010000336.1 GCA_028279995.1 Candidatus Phaeomarinibacter sp.
GATGTTTCAACAGCTTGATGCCGCAGTCGCAGCACTGCGCGGCATCGTCACGCAAGTCGCCTCCGGCGAAGCCCTCGCGGGGCTCGTCAAGGAAGTGCGTGCGCTCAGCCATATCCAGTCACATCAGGGCATCAATCCGCAAACCGTAGAGGAAGCGGATGTGTTCGCCATTCATGCGGAAGGCGGCCAGGCCTGCGTTCAGGTCTTCTTCTTCCGAGCCGGGCAGAACTGGGGCAACCGTGCTTACTTCCCCAAGCATGACAAGGACATGGAAACATCTGAGATCCTCGATGGATTTCTGGCGCAGTTCTATGAGGAACGCCCAGCCCCGCGTCTGGTACTCCTGAATGAAACAATCGAAAACGCCGACCTGCTGGCTGAAGCGCTCACAATCCGGCGCGGCCGAAAGGTGGCGGTTGGAAAACCAGTGCGTGGAGAGAAGCGCGAGCTGGTGCAATACGCCTTCGACAATGCCCGTGAAGCGCTTGGGCGACGCCTTGCCGAGTCTTCAACGCAGACCAGGCTGCACGCCGGCCTGGCGGAGGCCTTTGGCATGGATTCCTCGCCTGAGCGGATTGAGATCTATGACAACAGCCACATCTCCGGCACAAATGCTGTGGGCGGCATGGTCGTGGCAGGACCCGAAGGGTTCCGCAAGAACCAGTACCGCAAGTTCAACATCAAGAATCCCGACACGGAACCAGGCGATGACTACGCCATGATGCGTGAGGTACTGACGCGCCGGTTTTCGCGTCTGGTGAAGGATCAGGCAGCCTTCGACAATGCAGATGGGGACACCGCAGACAAGGACGGCGCCGACGGGCAAAGCACTGAAACGGACAGCAACAAGCATGCACCGCCGGAGTGGCCAGACCTTGTTCTGATTGATGGGGGTGCAGGCCAGTTGTCGATCGTCCAATCCGTGTTTGATGAGCTTGGTATCGACCGGGTGACGCTTGTCGGCATTGCCAAAGGGCCCGAACGGGATGCGGGACGTGAGCGGTTTTTCATGACCGGCCGTGCCCCCTTCATGATGGAACCGAAAAGCCCTGTTCTTTATTACTTGCAACGGCTCCGTGACGAAGCTCACCGATTTGCCATTGGCAGCCATCGCGCCCGGCGCAAGAAAGCCATCGGTAAATCAATGCTGGATGGCATTGCCTCAATCGGCCCAAAGCGAAAACGGGCACTCCTCAATCATTTCGGATCCGCCAGAGCTGTCGCAGCCGCCGGGCTGGCTGACCTTGAGTCCGTGGAGGGAATATCCACATCTGTGGCTCGGGCGATCTACGACCACTTCCACGAGGGGGCAAAATAGGAAGGCAGCGTTGCCACTCTGCCCCTCCCCGCTGCCCTACGCCTCGTATATGATCCGCCCATGACGACAGAACCTGCAGCTCCTTCGCGTACCGAGTCCGTTGCATGGACTCTTCCGAACATCCTCACCTACGCACGCATTGCGCTGGTGCCGGTGCTCGTTGGCACATTCTTCATTGCAGGCGACATGGGGCGATGGATCGCGGTCAGCATCTTTGTCATCGCGAGCGTTACGGACTTTGTAGACGGCTACATTGCGCGCGCCTTGAAGCAGCAATCCAGCCTGGGCACCATGCTCGACCCCATCGCCGACATGCTTCTGGTCGCCGCAGCGCTTCTGCTCCTCGCCGCCAATGAGACCATCGCGGGCATCAGCCTTTTCGCCGCTGTCATTATTCTCTCGCGCGAGATTCTGGTGTCCGGTCTGCGTGAATTCCTGGCAACCGTCCAGGTCAGCGTGCCCGTTACCCGTCTGGCCAAATGGAAGACAGCGATCCAGATGACGGCAATTACTGTTCTTCTGTGTGGCCCGGAAGGACGGGAGCTGTTTGAGTTTTCAAGCGAGCTCGGCATCACGCTGCTCTGGATTGCGGCCATGCTGACCCTTTACACTGGCTATGACTATTTCCGCGCCGGCATGCACCATGTGATTGCCGCCGATGATCATGAGGACACCGGAAGATGAGCAGCGACATCACTGTCCTCTACTTCGCCCGCCTCAGGGAAGCCGTCGGCACATCGGAAGAGCTGATGCCGCTCCCACATGGGGTGAGCACAGCAGGAGACCTGCTCCGTCACCTGGCGGATACCGATGAGCAGAAGAAGTTTGCCTTCGAAGGTCTGGACATCAAGATTGCCGTCAATCAGGAACAGGCGACCCCTGACACAGCCATTGCTGCCGGCGATGAGATCGCCTTGTTCCCACCCGTGACCGGTGGGTGAGACGCATGCCTGTACGCATCCAGCCTGAGGTCTTCGACGCCGGTGCAGAGCTTGTTAAGCTGACCAACGGGCGCCCGGACATTGGCGCCAGCGTTACATTTGTCGGCCAGGTACGCGAGATGTCCAGCGGGAATTCGTTGCACACCATGACGCTGGAACACTACCCAGCCATGGCACAGGCCGAGCTAGAGCGCATTGAAAGTGAAGCAAAGGGACGGTTTGACATTCAGGATGTTGAAATCATCCACCGGTTTGGTGATTTGTCACCGGGCGACCCGATCGTGCTTGTCATCGCCACATCAGCATCGCGGCAACCCGCCTTTGATGCCGCCAACTTCATCATGGATTTTCTGAAGACCAACGCACCCTTCTGGAAGAAGGAACATGCAGCGGACGGCAGCCATTGGGTGGACGCAAAATCAAGCGATGATGCAGCCACCCAACGCTGGCAGAAATAGACCTGTCTATTCGGCAGCCGCCACAGCGCCCTTGCGATTGACCAGATCCATGTAGTCATTCATCAGATTCTCGGTGATTTCACCTGGCGTGAATTGATACGAACCGATCTCTGACACCGGGGTCACTTCGGCAGCCGTACCGGTGATGAAGCATTGATTGAAGTCCACCATCTCCTCAGGCTTGATATGCCGCTCGACGATCTCGATACCCCGCGCTTTGGCAAGGTCAATGACCGTGCGACGGGTAATACCATCGAGGAAACAGTCCGGTGTTGGCGTATGGAGCTTGCCGTCCTTCTCGAAGAAGACATTTGCGCCTGTCGCTTCTGCCACATACCCGCGATAGTCCAGCATCATGGCATCCGCATAGCCTTTGCCTTCAGCCGCATGCTTGGAAATGGTGCAGATCATGTACAGACCGGCTGCCTTGCTCTTGCACGGCGCAGTTTCAGGAGCGGGACGACGATACTCAGCCATGTCCAGGCGAATACCCTTGAGGCGCTCGGCAGGATCGAAATAGGACGGCCACTCCCAGACAGCGATGGCAAGATTGATCTTGGTCTCCTGCGCGGACACACCCATCATTTCGCTTCCGCGCCACGCGACCGGCCGCACATAGCCGTCGGTGATGCCCTGAGCCGCAACAGTCTCGATGCAGGCTGCATCAATCTCATCGGCCGTGTACGGAATTTCAAATCCGAGGATGCGACCGGACTCGATCAGCCGCTCCGTGTGCTCCCGCAACTTGAAAATCTCGCCGGAATAGACCCGCTCTCCTTCAAACACGCAGCTCGCGTAGTGCAGCGCATGGCTGAGGATATGTATGTTCGCCTCGCGCCAGGGGCGCAGGCTGCCATTCATCCAGATAGACCCGTCACGGTCGTCAAACGGTATCGAGGCCATGATGGCCACTCCCTCAAATATCTGCCCTGCCTTGGCACGCCGCGCCGCCGCAAAACGGGCGGGATAACGCGTTACAAACAGCGGGCATTTGTGAGCACCCTTCGGGCGCAATCTGTCCTAGACAGGCGTATCGTGACCTCTAGATGACGGATTTTCACCCGATTCGAGGGAAAATCACGGCATCTGCCAGCGCACACGACTTATCCTGTCGTTTATGTGGCATCATGAGTAACAATCTAACCGATATAAGTCAACATGGCTGACATAAATTCTTTTGAGGACGAACAGCCGGCGAATTCGGACTCGCTGACCGAAGCGCGCCTGATTGAAGCGATGGAACTGCTGTTCTTCGCCTACAGGGATTTCGTCGGAGATCCGGACACTATTCTGGAGGGCCATGGCTTTGGCAGAGCGCATCACCGGGTGCTCCATTTTGTGGGCCGCAACCCCGGCATCACCGTGCAAAGCCTGTTGGCCATCCTCCAGATCACCAAACAAAGTCTGGCACGTGTACTGCGTCAGCTGGTGGAAGCAGGACAGGTGGAACAGCGAACCGGCGCGCAGGATAGACGCGAGCGCCACCTGCATCTGACCGACAAGGGTACGGACCTTTGGTGCCAGCTTCAGGCACCCCAGCGCGCGCGTCTTGAAAGAGCACTTGCGGCGGCCGGCCCTGAAGGCGAAGTCGCATGGCGGACAATCATGGAAGCTATGCTTGACCGCGCCAGCCGCAACGAACTCCATCCGGGGGCGGATCATTTGCAGGAAGACACCTTGAATGACTGATGACCCTGCACCAACACGTCGTGGCACAGCACCTGCGGACGATGCACCACACCTGCTGATTGTAGATGATGACCGCCGCATTCGTGAGCTGCTGCACAAATACATGAGCGACAACGGTTTTCGCGTTACAGCGGCAGAAGATGCAGCCGAGGCCCGTGACCGTATGGCTGGGCTCGCATTCGATCTGATCATCCTCGACGTCATGATGCCGGGTGAAAGCGGCATCACATTTGCCAAGTCACTGCGCACCACATCCGATGTCCCCGTGCTGATGCTCACGGCACGAACGGAATCTGAGGATCGCATTGAAGGCCTGGAGGCAGGCGCTGATGATTATCTTCCAAAACCCTTCGAACCACGCGAGCTTCTGCTGCGGGTCAAAACCATTCTGCGCAGGGCCAACACGCGTCCTCAGCCGCAAAAAGACGTAACCTTTGGCGGGCTTGTTTTCGACATAGAGCGCGGGCTCCTCACCAAGGGTGACAGCCCGGTCCGTCTCACCACCCGTGAAATTGAACTGATGAAGCTTTTTGCACGGGCAGCCGGACGGGCACTGCCCCGCGAAGAACTGACGGGCGGCGATGCCGGCATCTCGGACAGGGCCGTTGATGTGCAGATAAACCGGCTGCGCCGCAAAATCGAGCCGGATCCTAAGGAACCTCGCTATCTGAGAACCATACGCGGCGCAGGATACATGTTTATCCCCGATTGACCGCCAATCGGTTACACTTGCCCCTCAGGCCAAGGGGCCTGTGCAGGAGTAGACCCATGGCTGACACAACAGTAACGCGCCCGCCCGCCAGACGGTTCCTGGCCGCGATCGACCCCTCCGTCCTCATCAAGGAGCTGACGCCGCGTGGCCTGTTCGGGCGATCATTGATCATCGTCATCGCACCAATGCTGCTGCTCCAGCTCGTGGCGACCTTTGTGTTCCTCGACCGCCACTGGGAGAAAGTCACGCGCGGGCTTGCCTATATGGCTGCCAACGACATGGCGCTGATCATGAGCCTCTATGACGACCTGCGCAGCGCTGATGAATATGAGGCGTTTGTGGACCTGATTGGTCGCACCGTTGAGGTTCAGGTCTTCATCTGGCCCGGTGAACGGCTGCCGCCCGCGGTCAGCCCCGGCCTCTTTCCCATGCTGCAGGACAGCCTGGAAGCGGAGATGGCGCAGCGCTTCGACGAACCGGTCTGGATTGATACGGTCACTTACGAAAAATATGTGGACGTCCGTATCCAGAAGCCGGAAGGCGTGGTGCGCGCCCTGTTCCTGCGCAGCCGTGTCTCGGCCACCAACAGCCACATTTTCCTGTCGTGGATGGCAGCCACATCCATCATCCTGCTCCTTGTGGCCGTGCTGTTTCTGCGCGGGCAGGTCCGGCCCATACAGCGCCTTGCCCATGCCGCTGAAGCCTTTGGTCTTGGCCACGACATGCCGGATTTCAAACCGTCCGGCGCCACCGAGGTCCGCCGCGCTGCCCAGTCTCTCATCGTGATGCGCGACCGCCTCGCCCGCCAGATTGACCAGCGCACCTCCATGCTCGCCGGTGTCAGCCATGACCTGAAAACCCCGCTGACCCGCTTCAAGCTGCAGCTCGCCATGATGGGAGATGATCCGGAGATCAAGGAACTGCAAAGCGACGTAACCGAGATGCAACGGCTGCTCGACGAGTATCTGGATTTTGCCCGCGGACAGGGCGGTGAAAGCGCACGATCGCTTGAGCTTGAGGACTTTCTGGAAGACATCCGGGTCAACGCAGCCCGCAAGGGCGCCAATGTGACCCTCGATATGGATGGGCCCATAGAGTTCCGGGCACGCCCTGCTGCCCTCCAGCGGTGCATCAGCAATCTCGTCGAGAATGCCATTGGCCATGCCGAGCATGTGCGCCTCAGCGCGGTGCGCCATGGACATTCAGTGGAAATCTATGTGGATGACGACGGGCCTGGTATCCCACCAGATCAGATGGAAGATGCCTTCCGCCCCTTCCATCGGCTGGATGAGTCCCGCAACCAGAACAGGTCCGGCTCCGGTCTGGGGCTTGCGATTGCCCGTGACGTGGCCCGTGGCCATGGCGGTGATATCCTGTTGCTGCAAAGCCCGCTCGGCGGCCTGCGCGCACTCATACAGTTGCCCGTCTAGACCACTACTGGCGCGCGCCCAGATTGGTCAAAGCCTCAAAGGAACTGCGCAGCAGACCGGACACATTTTCCACCATGCCGGTCGCCTGCTCCATCAGGCTTTCAGCGCGCCGCAAGCGCCGGTCCAGATCAGCCATGGTCTTCGCCATGTCCTGACTTTCCTCATTGAGCCAGACCCGCAGATTGGCCGCATAGATGATCCCCACCGCACGCACCCTCAGTGCACCGCGCACACCGCTGGTATCCAGGTCGGCTGCCTCCAGCATCCATTGAATGCTCTCCAGGGCAGGTGATACGGCAGCCAGCAATGCACCGGGATCAGTCGGCAGGTCTGCCAGGATCGCCCGCAAGGCCGGCCGGTGCTGCCACATCAGGTCATATCGGCTCATCAGGACATCAAACAGGCGGTCACGCGCCGGCTCGTCACCGGCCTCATCATCAATCTCGTTGAGGACCTGAGCATCTATCTGACGTGAAAACGCGCGCAAAATTTCCGTTTTGGACGGTGTCACATCCAGTGCATCCGGAAGCAACACACCCGCCGCCGCCGCAATTTCAGCCATGGACAGATCGCGCCACCCCTTGGTCTGGGCAAGCGTCAGGGCCGCATCCACGAGGCGCGCCCTCAGCTTGGCTTTGCCAGCCTTCTTGAGCTTCTTGCGAGGTTTTGTGTCACTTGTTGCGTTCATGGCGTCAGAATAGGCCATGAACGGTGACGCTTCTACTAACGCTGCTGTCGCACCGGACAGGCAGCTAGAGCTCGCGCGCCCGGTCGCGCGCCGCTTTGAGGGCCTTGGCCATCAGCGGTTTGAGACCATCATCCCCCATCAGGACGTCCAGGGCAGCCGCGGTCGTGCCGCCGGGCGACGTCACATTCTCCCTCAAAGTAGCGGCCGGTTCCGATGCCTGATGCATCAACTCACCGGCACCACTGACCGTCGCACGGGCCAGGGCATCCGCCAGATCATCCGGCAACCCAAGCTCACGGCCCGCAGCCGCCATGCATTCCGCCAGCCAGAATACGTAGGCCGGTCCGCTGCCGGACACTGCGGTCACGGCATCCATCAGATTCTCATCATCAAGCCAGACAACATCTCCCACAGCCCCAAGCAGGGATGTCGCGAGATCACGCTGGTTGCCGCTGACACCGGGTCCGGCAAACCCGGCAGTGATCCCCCGCCCGACTGCTGCGGGTGTGTTGGGCATGGAGCGGACGACCGGGACGTCGCCGAAGACTGCAACAAGATCAGCCACGGTCTTGCCTGCAGCAATGGATACGACAAGAGGCTGGAATGCCATCAGGGGTTTAAGCATGACCGCCGCCTCATCAAGGATCTGCGGCTTCACGGCCAGCACCACAACCGCTGCACTGTCCAGATGTGACGCGTCCGGATGAATTTGAAAGCCGTGTTCGGCAGCGAGCAACTGCATGTCGTCAGCTGCAGCTGGATCAATGATGGCGATCTGGTCCCCGGTCGCGCCCGCATCCAGCCACCCGCGCAGCATCGCGCCACCCATCTTGCCCGCGCCTGCCAGAACAAGAGTGCCGGGCAATACCAGCCTGGAAGAAGACGCGGGCGCTTGGGTCATGTCTGTCAGGCGGATCCTTGGGTCTCAAACATGCAGGCCGCCATTGCATCCTCCGCCGACTGGCCGGCCCACAGCACAAACTGGAATGCCGGGTAGTAGCGCTCACACGCCTCTACGGCCAGAGATAAAAGCATTTCACATTGTTCAGGTGACGCATCACCGGCGCCGAGCAGCAGGCCATGCCGGAACAGCACCACCCCTTCATCCTTCCAGATATCAAAGTGACCAAGCCAGAGCTGTTCGTTTATGCGGGCCAGGAGATCATGCACGTCAGCCAGTTTGCCGGCATTGATCTTCTGATCAAAGGCGCAGGCCAGATGCAGACCATTGAGGTCATCCCGCCAGGTGAATGACAGGTCATAGTCGCACCAGCGACCGGTCACAGTGAGAGACAGCTCATCTTCAGCCGACCGTTCAAACGGCCAGTTCTGGTGCGTTGCCAGGTTCTCCAGTACATCGATGGGGTTTTCAAGAAGGGTGACGGTATCAGCGGTAGTCAACGACATGGCAGGCCTTCCCGTTTGACGGGGGCCCGATGCCAGCCGGCCTCACAACCTCAGCAAACCAGCACCACCCCCCGGTGACACTCTTGGGATATCGTCGGCGCCCCAGCCTGATTGCACCCACAGGGGCACATCTTGTGCCGGAGACCAAGCGACACACCACCATCACCGTGCATGGGTGCGTGAGTCGGCGCAAGCATCACTTCATGAATCTTG
>JANQMQ010000366.1 GCA_028279995.1 Candidatus Phaeomarinibacter sp.
TCAAGCGCATCTGCAACGGACTCGGCGACAGCGGCAATGGCGCCGATCTGTTCGCCCATGACGGCGCGCAGCCTGTCTGCCTGGTTTGCCGCTTCCTCCGGCAGTTGCTCGATGCGGTGGGTGAGTTCGTCACCGGCGCCGGTCATGTCCTTGGCGGCAGACTGGGCAGAGGCTCCGATGTCGTTGAGCAGGGCCTGCAGCCGTTCGCCGCTGGCGTCGACATTCTTTGTCGAGAAGTCGATGGTCTGGGCGAGGTGGCCGGTGGCGTCGGACATGCGGGCCTGCATGTCGGAGGTGCGGGTTTCCATCAGGCCCGTGGTCTGCTCGATCTGGCTGGCGGCGTCGCGGGCAGCGGCGGTGAGTTTTTCAGCTTCCCGGGTGACGCGCGGGCCCAGGCCCATGGCCTTGGCGTCCGCCGTGTCCAGCGCCTCGTTGATGACATCCGCATGGCCGGCGATGGCGGTCTCGATCTTGGCGGCGCGGTCACGCAGATCAGCGGCGAGCGCATCGAGGGTTTCGCGTTGCTCTGCGAAGGATCTCACGGCCTTCTCATTGTCTTCGGCAAAGGTTCTGGCGGTCTGTGACAGGGCCTCGCCCTGATCCGCAAAGCTGATGGCGAGTTCGCCGGCGCGCTGGACGGCATGCTCGGCTGTTGCGTCCAGCCTGTCGGCCTGGCTCTCGACGTTTTCGCGCACGGCCTTGGCGGAACGGGCCACAGCTTCAAGAGTTTTTGAGAGATAGTCGCTGGCGCGGCCGATGCCGGCCTGGGCTTCCGACATCTGATCGGCCGCGCGGCCCGTGACCCCGGATACAAGCTCGACCTGCGCGCGCGTTGCTTCAACCACGACGGCTGATTCCTGTTCCAGGGCCTTGCCGGTTTCAACAAGGGCCTTGCGCTCGGTGCCGATCAGGTCACGCAGGGTGCGGGCGCGCATCTCGGCGCGGGCACTGGCGGCTTCAAGACCATTGAGCTCGCCGTTGATGGATTTGCGGAGTTCTGCCGCCCGGGTTTCAGCCTGCTTGAGCGCGTTCTCCATGCGGCGCATTTCGCCGGAGACGGCATGTCCGACGCTGGCGCTGGCAGCAACCGATGCATCAACCGGCGTGAGCAATGCACGCGATGCTTCCGCCATGTGCTCGGCGCTGGCGCGCATCTGGGCGCCCCACCACATGATGCTGGCAAATCCCCAGATGATGGCCAACGGGGCAAACAGGGCGGCGGCCAGGAGGGCGAAACTGACAGGCGGCAGGGTGAGAAGGCCGGTGGGACCGTAGTACCCCACAGCATAGGCAAACATGATGCCGGTCCAGAAAGCGCTGGCGATGGCGGCCAGATACAAAGGTGTGGGCGAAGCCTTGCGGGGGCCGCGAATTCTGGGGGGCGCCACGCGTTTCTGGGTGGCGGCCTCGGGGACGATTCGCTTTTCGAATAGGTCTTCGTCGGAATCTACGCTGGCTGCTGTGGGCGCGTTGGCTGTCGGCGCGTCCTGTTTTGGAGGTGTTTCGGGCTTTGCGGTGCCGCTAAAGTCGCTCACGGTGGGGCGCAGCTCCGCTGGAGGCGCGGTTTTTTCGCCCTGCTTGTCGGCATCCAGGGGGCGGGTCAGGCGGCGCGTGAGGGCGGGGCGTTTCAGGGGGCGGTCCGGCAAGGGTCCGATCCTTTGATTTTGGGGGTTTTAGGATGCAGGCTTGGTAACCATTTGTTTACTCTAACGTGGCTGTGCGGATGCTGCCAATATGAGAAGCGGCACCGTCAGGTCCGGCTGGATGCCGGCGTGGCTGGGGACACATGCAGGGCTGGTCGATACCGCCCGACCGGGAAACGGCTCCAAGGGGCCGGAGAGGGACACGACATGATTGCTGATCCGACACTGAACCTGGTGGCCGCCTGCGCGTGCTTCCTGGGCATTCACATCTTCATTTCCGGCACCCGGCTTCGCGATGTGCTGGTGGGGCGCATTGGCGAGGGACCCTATATGGGCCTGTTCTCCATTCTGTCACTCGGCGCCATCACCTGGATGGCCATGGGGTACAACCGGGCGAGCGATGAGACGTTCACCCTGCTGTGGATTCCCGACCCGTGGTGGCAGCACGCGGCGATGACCGCCATTCTGCTGGCGGCCATTCTGGTTGTGCTCGGCAATGTCACAAAAAGCCCGACGGCGGCGGGTGGTGGAGATCTTGTGGATGATCCGGATGCGGCCAAGGGCATTTTGCGGGTCACGCGTCATCCGTTTCTGTGGGGTGTTCAACTGTGGGCGCTGGCGCATGTGGCGATGAACGGTGACCTGTCGTCGCTTCTCTTCTTTGGAACATTTGCGGTTCTCGCGCTGATCGGGCCACCGACCATTGATGCAAAGCGGGCCCGGGCACTGGGCGAGCGGTGGGACGGCTTTGCGGCGAAAACATCCAACGTGCCATTCGGCGCCATTCTGACGGGCCGCAATTCACTCAAACTCGGTGAGATCGGCTTTGTCTGGCCCGCTGTTGGCGTGGCTCTCTATTTCGGACTTGTCTACGCACATGAGTGGCTGTTCAGCGTCAGCGCGTTACCGGTTCGTTAGGCATAAGCGCATGTGAGATGTGCCTGCTTGTGATCCGGCGGGCGCGGAAGGTGCGGGCTTAATAATTCCTACGTTCTTTGTTCGTAGGCTTTCCGAGCTGTTTCGAGTCGGAAGGAAACCAATCATGCAGCCTGCGCACGCGCATATATCTGACAGCCGCAGTTCCAGCCCCTTCAGGACCGGCGGTGCGGCTGTCAGATATATGCGCGTGCGCAGGCTGCATGATTGGTTTCCTTCCGAC
>JANQMQ010000371.1 GCA_028279995.1 Candidatus Phaeomarinibacter sp.
AACGGTCTGGCGGAGCCCTCCGGCGCATAGGCCGGGCGCTGCACAGGTTCGGAAGCCGGCTGCTCGGCGCCAGGCAGTCGGATAACATTGTCGTCGCCATTTTGTGCCACTTCACCATTCTCGGGAGCGTCCTCCTTGCGGCGCTCGAACGGACCGGTCGAATACGGATCGTGGGGTGGCCTTTCGTTTCCCGTCCGCTTGCCAAGAACAGAGCGCAGCCGGAAGAACACCACCACCGCAATGGCAAGAAACAAGAGATTGATGAGGGTTTCGGCGGTCATAATCAGGTCACGGCTTTCGTGGGTTGGGCGTGAGGCGGCAGCCGCGCAATGCGAATGCCGATACTCAGCCGGATACTCAGGTCAGCATAGCTTTTGGTCCTTACTCTGGTCCAGCGGCGGTCACATGCTTACCTAGATAAGGTAGGGTAGCAGAAGACGGGCGCCAGCCCTGCGTTTTCTCGTGATTTCGGCGCCCCATCTCCACACAACCGGTGAGTAAATGTTCTTTTATCTCCTGCTGGCATTTGTCGGCATCCCCCTGATCGAAATCGCCCTCTTCATTGAGGTTGGCGGTGCCATCGGCACGCCCGCGACAATCGCCGTTGTAATCGCGACGGCGTTTCTGGGAGCCTGGATGCTGCGTCGGCAGGGGCTGTCCACCGCCCAGACCGCGCAAGCGAAACTGCAACGCGGTGAAATGCCTGTAGAACAGGCCTTTGACGGAATGTTTCTGGTGTTCGCCGGCGGCCTGCTGCTGACACCGGGTTTTCTGACCGATGCCATCGGCTTTTCGCTTTTCATTCCACAGGTGCGCAACGCCCTGCGCAGCCGCATCGTCGAACGGGCCAGGCGTAGCGGGTCGTTCCATATGTCTGGTCACATGTCGGCGTCCGGCATGCACTACGCCGATGACAGCGAGTTGTGGCGGGACGCCACGCGCACGCCGGACACGCCACCGAACGCGGCCAATGATCCGTCCGGCAGCTCCGGTTCCCGGACCATCGAAGGGACCATTGTTGAAAGCGATGACACAGACACCCCGCCCGCTGCCTCAAAAGACAGTCCCTGGCGGGAGAAATAACCACTCATCAGGTGCCGCGAAACTCGACCATCGCGTGCGATTGCTTGCGATAGAGAAGGGGGCATGTTAGCCACCGCCCTGACTTTCGCTGCCCATCCTGACCGATCCACTTTCAAGGCCAAACATCCATGTCCGATACTTCTGCTGCTGACACAAACGGTGCTGCAAATGGCGCAGGTGATGGGGCTCAGCCCCCCGCACCGCAGATCCGGATTCTTGGCCAGTACATCAAGGACCTCTCATTCGAGAATCCGAACGCGCCGGGCGGCTTCAGCAATCAGGCGCCGCAGATAAATGTCGCTGTTGACGTGCGTGTCCCTGGCCAGAAGGACAAGGACTATGAGATCGAACTGCGGCTGACAGCAGATGCCAAAGTGGACGGAAATCAGGTCTTTCTGGTTGAGCTGGTTTATGGCGCTGTCTTCCGCCTGGAAAACATTCCCGAGCAGAGCCTTCAGCCGGTGCTGCTGATCGAGTGCCCGCGCATCCTGTTTCCGTTTGCCCGCCGCGTCATTGCGGACATGACCCGCGACGGTGGCTTCCCGCCGCTGATGATTGATCCTATCGATTTTGCAGCCCTCTACCGCCAGCGCCTTGAGCAGGCCCAGGCTGAGCAACAAGCAGGCAAGCAAGCAGATCAGCCGGCCGGCGACGCCTAGGACCGCACGCTAGCCAGCCTGTTTCAGCCACAGCGCCTTGTCGCCCAGTTCAGCAACAAAGGCCCGATGCGCGGCGCGCTCATCCTCGTTCAGCAATGGCTTGAGCGGCTCAGGCCTTGCCCGGCGCGGAGTGGATGTGCTTGCAGGCTGAGCAGCAGATGCAGCTGCTCTTTTTTCTTCAAGAACAAGGCCGGGTTCGCGCCCACCGATGAGTTCCAGATAGACTTCTGCCAGCAGTTCCGCATCCAGAAGGGCGCCATGCTTTTCGCGGGATGAGTTGTCGACGTTGAACCGTCGGCACAGGGCATCAAGAGATGCCTGGGCCCCGGGAAATCTCTGCCGGGCGATCTGCAGCGTATCGATGGACTGCTCATCCGGCAGGGTTGGCCTGTTCGCCATTTCCAGCTCGGCGTTGATGAACGTCATGTCGAAGCTGGCATTGTGTGCCACCAGCGGCGCATCGCCGACAAACTCCAGAAAGCTGTCTGCGATGGCTTCAAACAACGGCTTGTCCGACAGGAACTGCTCCGACAGGCCATGCACTTCGAAGGCGCCTTCGGGCATGTCCCGCTGCGGGTTGATGTAAGTGTGAAAAACCTCACCCGTCGGCACGTGATTGACCAGTTCCACGCAGCCGATTTCCACAAGGCGGTGGCCTTCGGAAGGCTTGAAGCCGGTGGTTTCGGTATCGAACACGATCTCGCGCATGGCGTGACACTCCGCCCAACCGGCGGTCCCAATCTAGCGTGGTCGCCGACATTCCCCAATGCCGGCCCGTGGTGGTCAGCCCAGACGTTCCTTGAGCACCTTTGGTTCCCAGGACTTCAGATCTTCAGTGATTCGCCGGACCTGCTCAAAAGCATGTTCGAGGCCCTTATCGGTCTCAACCACAAAATCGGCCTTTGCTCGTTTTTCAGCATCGGGCACTTGCTTGGCCAGAATCTGTTCGAATTTTTCTTCAGTCATGCCGGGGCGCTCCAACACGCGGGCGCGCTGAATCTCCGCAGGGGCGGAAACGACAACCACCGCATCGACACGGGTTTCACCACCGGTTTCGTAGAGGAGCGGAACATCCAGCACAGCCATCGGCGCTTTTGCCGTGCTCGCGTCCTTGAGAAACTGCATCTGTGTCGCGCCGACTAGTGGATGCACTATGCCCTCAAGTTTCTTGAGGGCCTCCTTGTCGTCCAGCACGAGTTTCGACAGCTTTGCCCGGTCGACGGCGTCGTCAACAATGGCGTCAGGAAACTCGGCGCGCAGCGGTTCGACTGCAGCCCCACCTTTTTCATAGATGGCATGGACGGCCGCATCAGCGTCATAGACAGGGATGCCGAGCTTCGCGAACATCTTCGCCGTTTCGGATTTGCCCATACCAATGGACCCGGTGAGACCGACAAGCAGCATTATGTTTCGTCCTTCTTCGTGAGGTCGGCCTCTATGAGGGTCCGTGCCGCAGCAACATCGTCCGCGCTCACTTCGACACCGAACCATTTCGTAAAGCCGGGAGCTGCCTGCCACAAGAGCATCCCCAGCCCGTCAACCGTTGCAAGACCACGGTCACGGGCCTGAGTGAGCAGGGGTGTTTCGAGGGGGACGTAGACAATGTCATAGACCACCGCGTGATCAGGCAGAGGGGTCAGATCAATGTCGAGGGGCGGCTGGCCCTCCATGCCGAGCGTCGTGGTGTTGACGAGAAGATCAGCACCTTCAAGCGCTGCCCGCAGCTGATCCCAGCCATAGACTGTTGCCTTGGCATCAATGTCCGCCACCATACTGGCGGCGCGGGCAACGGTGCGGTTGACCAGGCGCACCTTCATGCGGCCTTCGGTTTCAAGCACGTCGACGATCGCCCGGGCGGCGCCGCCGGCGCCCAGGACCACCGCTGTCTTTCCATTAAATCCGTGTACGGACTGGTTAAGGTGGGTCCAGAACCCGGCCCCGTCCGTGTTGGTGCCCCGGATTTCTCCGGTTTCCGGGTCGCGGTAAATGGTGTTCACGGCCTGCAGGCGTTCAGCAGGCGCGTCAACAAATGGGTTTAGCGCTTCAAAGGCTCCTTCCTTGTGGGGCACGGTCACGTTTGCGCCCCTGAAACCGAGATTTGGGAGATACCGAAGTGTGTCCGACAGCTCTTCCGGTTTGACGGCGAGCTTGGTGTACTCACCATCAATGCCATGCCGCTGAAGCCAGGTGTTGTGGATCATCGGCGAGCGGGAATGCTCGATCGGCCACCCTATGACGCAGACCTTTCGTGGGCCCGTATTGGGAATGTCTGAACTGGATGTGTCAGGCGTGCTCATTCAGGAAGCGCCCCCAGACGCCGCAGCTCGGCCATCAGGGGCAGCAACGGCAGGCCGAGAATGGAAAAATAGTCACTGTCTATGCGCACGAACAGTTGTGCGCCGATGCTTTCAAGCTGGTACGCGCCGACACTCTTGAGAATGGCCTCTCCGGCAGTCTCGAGATAGTGGTCGAGAAACGCGTCAGAGAAATTGCGCATGGTCAGGTGGGATGGCTGGTAGTAGTCCCAGATGGTTCTGCCGCCCGTAGCGAGCGCCACACCGCCATGGAGCATGTGTGGTTTGCCGCGAAAATCCTTCAGGCGTGCCCGCGCTTCCGCCATGTCGCGTGGCTTATCGTAACAGGTCTTGCCAAGAGTCATCACCTGGTCGGCACCGATCACCAGCGCATCGGGGTGGCTCGCGGATACGATTTCAGCCTTGGCTTTCGCAAGCGCACTTGCAATGGCTGGACCGGCCCCATGCTCTTCCTGTGCGGCGGGGCTGTTTTCCAGCTCCTCCTTGAGAATGCTTTCATCAATGTCCGCCGGAACGATCTCAAAGGGGATATGCGCACCCCTCATGAGATTGGCGCGGACAGCTGAACCGGAAGCAAGAATAATGGTGGGGGGTGTCTTCGACATACAAGCTCACAAGTGTTTAAGTCAGGCAGCTGGAAAAGCCGGGCTAGTCTGATGGGGCCAACCGCTCCGTATGCAGATTAAGTATGGCTGCCGCCGTTTCCTCGATAGAGCGCCGACTGACATCAATGATCGGCCATCCATGGCGGGCATACAGTCTGCGCGCCGCGGTCACTTCGCTGCGGATCAGGTCAAGATCAACATAGTCCGTCTGCGAATCTTCCTTCAGTGACAGCAGGCGTTGCCTACGGATCTGCATCAGCCGCTCAGGGGACGCAATAAGACCAACAACCAACGGGCTTTCAAGTGCCTCGATCTGTGGGGGCACCGGTACTTCGGGAACGAGTGGATAATTTGCCGCTCTGATGCCGCGGTTTGCCAGATACATGCAGGTCGGTGTCTTGGAGGTCCGGCTGACACCGACAAGAACAATGTCTGCTTCTTCCAACGTGTCCAGGTTCTGGCCGTCGTCATGGGCCATGGTGTAGTTGAGCGCTTCGATGCGGCTGAAATACTCTGCATCAAGATTGTGCTGCGAACCGGGTTTTTCCGTGCGCTCGGTTCCAAGATAGGCCCCCAACACCTGCATCACCGGGTCGAGAACAGCGATACAGGGAACCTGCAGGTCCCGGCACCTGGCTTCGAGTTCACGCCGCAGTTTGTCGTTCACCATTGTGAACATGACGATGCCCGGCGATGATTCAATCTGCCGTACCACCCGGTCCAGCTGTCGCGGCCCGCGCACCAGCGCATAAATGTGCTCGACAGGGTGGACCATCTCGAACTGGGCCACTGCAGCCTTGGCCACTGCATTCAGTGTCTCGCCGGTCGAGTCCGAGACAAGGTGCAGATGGAAGAAAGACTTGCTGTCGTTCGATGCAGTCACGCGGGTGGGCCTTTGGCGCAGATAGGATCTCAGTTGGTTACCGTCCCCGCAGGCTGCTGGCAATGGGCGGCGCGTGGCCTGGTACATGGTCCCGGGGTGCGATGATGCGGCCGGGAAAACCCGTGGGTGCCCGTTCACTTGTGGGGACAGAATCCTGATTCTGCCGGGGGGCTGTGAATCACAAGGGTTAATGAAGTGTTAACGGCGAAACCATGAGTCTGTGTGCAGCTGCTGTCAGTCAGTTGTCTGAAAACGGGGATTATGTGGGTAAATCGTCCCTGCCTGCGTCACTTGTTTCAGTTTTTCCCCGCTTTCAATTCGCCTAGTGTTGCTGGCTTTCAGCGATCTGCCCACAGGTCTTTTCCGCAAGCTCTATGGGTATCGGTGCGAACCGGTTTATATCTGCGGACAAACCGGGGAAGAGGCCACAATCCCCGTTATCCCTGCCACCTACTATCCTCATCTATTTTATAAGAATCTTAGTTTGGAAGAGTGACGTGTCGAGCGATCCCAAGACTTCTCAAGCGTCGAGACCAGACGGAAGGCTTCTCAAGGCAATCAAAGGAGACGCGACGTCTCCTCCTCCTGTCTGGCTCATGCGTCAGGCAGGCAGGTATCTGCCTGAGTACCGGGCTACACGGGAGAAGGCAGGTGGTTTTCTTGATCTGTGTTTTGACCCTGGGCTTGCCAGTGAAGTGACTCTGCAGCCGATCCGGCGTTATGGCTTCGACGCATCGATCCTGTTTGCAGACATTCTCCTGATCCCACAGGCGCTTGGGCAAAAGCTCTGGTTCGAAACAGGCGAGGGGCCGCGGCTTGAGCCTCTGGAAGATGGCAAGGCCATTGCGGCACTCAATGTGGATGGTGCGGCGGACGCGCTTTCATCAATCTATGAAACGGTCTCCATTCTCCGCTCGTCGTTGCCGATTGAAACTGACCTGATCGGCTTTGCCGGGTCGCCCTGGACCGTGGCGACATACATGATTGCAGGGCGCGGGACGCCGGACCAGGCACCGGCCCGGCTCTTTGCCTATCAGCAGCGTGACGCGTTTGAGGCGCTGATGGATGTTCTGGTGGAGGCAACTGCCCACTATCTCAAGCGTCAGGTGGAAGCAGGGGCTGATGTCCTGCAGCTGTTCGATACATGGTCCGGCGTCTTGCCGGAGGAAGAATTCGCTCGCTGGTCGATCGAGCCGACAAGAGCCCTGGTGACGCGGCTGAGAGCCCTTGGGGTCACCGTGCCGATCATCGGCTTTCCGAAAGGTGCAGGGCCGCTGCTGCCGCGCTATGTCGCTGAGACCGGGGTCGACGCCGTCGGCCTGGATCCGGCTGTGCCCTTGTCCTGGGCTGTTGCTGAGCTTGGCACCAAGACGGTGTGTCAGGGCAACCTTGATCCGCTGCTTCTTGTTGCCGGCGGTGACCGGATGTTGGCCGCAGTGGATGCGATCATCGACGCCTTTGCCGGCAAGCCGTTCATTTTCAACCTTGGCCATGGAATTGTGCCGCAGACGCCGCCAGAACACGTGGCGCAGCTAGTTGAGAGGGTGCGAAGCCGATGAAACGTGCCGTTGTTCTGTTCAACCTTGGCGGCCCTGATCAGCCTTCATCCGTGCAGCCGTTTCTATTCAACCTGTTCAATGACAAGGCGATTATCGGCCTGCCCCAGCCCCTTCGGTGGCTGGTGGCAAAACTGATTTCCACACGGCGGGCGCCGGTGGCACAGGAGATCTATAGCCATATTGGCGGCAAGTCGCCGTTGCTTGAGCTGACGCAGGCCCAGGCGGGCGCACTGGAAGCAGCCCTGATTGCTGCCAGTCCCGGGGATGAGTTCAGGGTCGTCATTGCAATGCGCTACTGGCATCCTTTTT
>JANQMQ010000479.1 GCA_028279995.1 Candidatus Phaeomarinibacter sp.
TTGCCGACGCCGCCGACTGTTTCACCGATGGAACGCAGATTGCCCCAGTAGGAGCCGATGCCGCCGCCCTTGGAGGCGAGCCACACATTCTCGTTCCACAGGCCGACAATGCCATCGAGGCTGTCGTTTGCTTCATTCAGGAAGCAGGAAATGGGCAGACCGCGCTCGGTGCCACCATTGGAGAGCACCGGTGTGGACGGCATGAACCACAGCTGGGAGATGTAGTCATAGATGCGCTGAGCGTGGGCGTCGTCGTCGCCATAGTAAGAAGCCACGCGCGCAAACAGGTCCTGAAAGCTCTCGCCCGGCATCAGATACCGGTCGACGAGCGTTTCACGGCCGAAATCGGTCAGCAGGGCGTCGCGACTGCGATCTACCTCTACCCGGCCGCGCTTCTCGAACTGAACTGCCTGCGTCTGAAACATGACTTCTTCTGTCCCCCTCAATGGTAGCCGGTTCGAGGCCCGCATGCCTCTCAAAAAACCGTGCCCCTAAATGGCAATTACCTAAACTTGGCTCACTTGTGCTTCGATCATCCAGCCACCCCAACCGGGCTTCTCACATCTGGCTGGACGCCGCGCACACCTCTCCCGCACCGAGAAATACACCTCGGAAAACACACCTAAACGTCTCTGAAACGACCATTCTGGCCGGACTGGCAGGCCCGGAAGGAAAACACCCCTCCGTGGTGCCTTGAACCCCCCTTGTCGAAGTCCGCCGCACCCGGTGCCAATACGAGATATAGTATCTGCAGGTGTTTGACCGTCAAGTGATTGTGTCAGTCTGTTAACGAAAAAAGGGCGTCGAAGGCCCATTGACAGGTCGGCAAATCAGCGCTCCGCCGCTTGGTTAATGGGTTTGCGTGCGAAAACTTTTTTCCACTGAAAAAGCATTTGGTTAACGCGCCTCCGCACGCCCCCCATATTTAGCATCCAAAACACAACATCTAGTGGGTTTGAAGGGCCAAATATCTCTACCTATGGGCGAAGAACGTTAATACGCGGCCGACCAAATCACTTGTTAAGCACCACTTATCCACAAGCCTATCCCCGTTAACGGGGCTATGTTTGCGGCCCGTCCATCCCTATATGCGGCAGGGCGTGGAATCGACGCAGTTCCGTGCCAAACTGGGCTGAACCTTGCCCACATTAACTGTTTCCCGGAGCCTTCCCCCGCCCATGCCGGACATGTCATCAACAGCCCCGCGGCGCGAAAACTATCCAGAGATTTCCCCGTACCGGACAGGCCGCCTCAAGGTCTCGGACATCCACGAGATCTACTACGAAGAATGCGGCAACCCGGACGGCAAGCCGGCGCTGGTGCTCCATGGCGGCCCGGGCGGCGGCTCCAACCCGACCATGCGGCGCAGCCATGATCCG
Organism: Candidatus Phaeomarinibacter sp.; assembly: GCA_028279995.1. Lineage (GTDB taxonomy): Bacteria > Pseudomonadota > Alphaproteobacteria > CGMCC-115125 > CGMCC-115125 > Pyruvatibacter. Next base: position 1,380 of record JANQMQ010000479.1, read on the forward strand.
GACCATTACCGGATCATCCTGTTTGACCAGCGCGGCTGTGGGAAATCGACGCCCTATGCCGACCTGCGGGAAAACACGACCTGGGACCTGGTGGCGGACATTGAGAAGTTGCGGGTGCATCTGGGGATCGAGACCTGGCAGGTGACCGGTGGTTCGTGGGGCTCGGCCCTGGCGCTGGCCTATGCAGAAACGCACCCGGACCGGGTCACCGAAATGGTGATGCGCGGCATCTTCACCCTGCGACAGGTGGAGCTGGACTGGTTCTATGCGGGCCATGTCGGGAAAAACGGCACAGCAGCGCTCTACCCCGAAGCGTTCGAGAAATATGTGGCGCCGATACCCAAAGATGAACGCGGCGACATGATCTCCGCCTACTACAAGCGCCTGACCAGTGACGACGCGGCCATCCGCCTTGAGGCAGCGCGGGCATGGAGCACCTGGGAAGGGTCCACCCTGTCCCTGCTGCCGGACCCAGATAGAGAAGCCCGGTTCGGGTCAGACGACTTTGCGGAGGCCTTTGCCCGCATCGAGTGCCACTACTTCATCAATGAAGGGTTCTTTGATGCAGACGGGCAGCTGATTGCCAATGCCGGGCGGCTCAAGGACATACCGTGTGTGCTCGTTCAGGGCCGTTACGACGTGGTAACGCCTGTCATGACAGCATGGGCGCTGAAACAGGCATGGCCGGAAGCGGATCTCAGGATCGTGCCGGATGCCGGACACACAGCAACGGAACCGGGCATCGTGCATGAGTTCGTGACAGCAACAGACAGATTCAGATGAGTAGCGATGGGCCTTTGCGTTCAGGCATCGGTGCTGACCGGCCTGAAGGGCTCCAAATTCCCGGTCAGAAAAAGGCCGACAATGACAGCGGGCAGACCCGCATAACGACAAACGAAAGCAGTATCATGCGTCAGTTCTTCATCACCATCGCCGGCGTCTTGACCGCACTTCTTATTGCGGTGTTCATTGTGCCGGTCATTCTCGTGGCGATGATTTCATCGTCGGTCACACCACAGCAGGAGCCCCTGCCCGACCGCAAGGTGGTGATGATTGATCTGGCGGAACCCATCTATCAGCAGCCGGTGCAGAACTTCTTTGCGTTTGCCGATGGGTTCAACTTCCTGACCCTTGCCAACCTGCACGACGGCCTGAAGGGGGCGGCGGAAGACGAAAATGTGGAAGCCCTCTACATCCGCGGTGGCCAGGGCTTTATCGGCTCGGCCATGGCGAATGAAATCATCGAAGCGCTGGCGCCGTTCAAGGCATCCGGCAAGCCGGTCTACGGCTTTGCGCAGGACATCGTGCCGGAAGGGCTGGGCGATTATCAGGTACTGGCGCAGGCAGACACGATCTGGATGCAGCCGACCGGCAGTTTCATGCCTGCCGGCCTGAGTGCGCGGCTGACCTATGCCAAGGACGCGCTGGACCAGATCGGCGTCACCGCGGAAAAAGTCGCCTTCAGTGAGTACAAGGGCGCGATGGACACCTTCACGGACACCCAGATGAGCGCCCCGCAGCGGGAAGCCAACCAGCGTCTGGTGGATGTGATCTACGCCAGCATTGCCTCGTCCATTGCAGATAACCGCGGCTTCGAGGTTTCCACGCTGGACAGCGCGCTTTCTGCTGCCCCCTTCGGTGCGCGGGCGGCCGTTGAAGCACAACTGATTGACGAACTGGCCTATGAGCGTGAGGTCACGGACAGCATTCTGGACAACGCAAGCTCTGACGCTGACTTCGTATTGCTGGCGGATTACGCCGCAGACCAGGCCAATGCGGATTCCGGTCCGGTGATTGCCGTCGTCTATGGCAATGGTGCCATCGTGCCGGGTGAAAGCCAGCCGGTGAGCCCGTTCGGTGGTGAACCGATGATCGGCTCGGACACCATGGCCAATGCCATTCTGGATGCGGCAGAGGACGACAACGTTCAGGCAATCATCGTGCGTATCGAGTCGCCGGGTGGTTCTGCGTCCGCGTCAGACCAGGTCTGGGATGCCATTCGCGCGGCGCAGGCAAAGGACAAGCCGGTCATTGCCTCCATGGGGGCCGTTGCGGCGTCGGGCGGCTATTACATCCCCGCCGGGGCGGACATGATTGTCGCCCATCCCACAACTGTTACCGGGTCGATCGGTGTCATCGGCGCAAAATTCTCCGTAGGCGGACTGTTTGACAAAATCGGCGTCAATGTGGATGCGGTCTCCACCAACGACAATGCCGACATCTGGGCCATGGACACCCCGTTCAGCGAGGCACAGAAGGCCCGCTTCACGGC
>JANQMQ010000433.1 GCA_028279995.1 Candidatus Phaeomarinibacter sp.
CGCCCAGTCCGGCAACGCTGTGAAGTGAAGGTGGTGCGGACCCGCCCAGATGTAGAGAAAGATCAGCGCCCAGAAGTGAATGATCGACAGGCGGTAGGAATAGACCGGCCGCTCGGCGCGCTTGGGAATGAAGTAGTACATCAGCCCCAGGAAGCCGGCAGTGAGGAAGAAGCCCACCGCGTTGTGGCCGTACCACCACTGCGTCATGGCATCCTGAACGCCCGACATCAGGATGTAGGACTTGTCGCCCGTGAACGACACCGGCACCGCCAGATTGTTGACGATGTGCAGCATGGCAATCGTCACGATGAAGGCGAGGTAGAACCAGTTGGCCACATAGATATGTGGCTCACGGCGCCGCCACAGGGTGCCGAGGAACACCAGCAGGTAGACCACCCAGACAACCGTCAGCCACAGGTCGATATACCACTCAGGCTCCGCATATTCCTTGGACTGGGTTACGCCGAATACATAACCCGTCGCCGCCAGCACGATGAATAGCTGATAGCCCCAGAACACGAACCAGGGCGCAATGTCCCCGGCAAGCCGCGCCTTGCAGGTGCGCTGAACCACATAGAAAGACGTGGCAATGAGGATGTTGCCGCCAAAGGCAAAGATCACCGCCGACGTATGCACCGGACGCAGGCGCCCGAAGTTCAGTTCGGCAATGCCGGTAAGCAATGTGGGATAGGCCAGCTGCACGGCAATCACGAGGCCGACAACAAACCCGACAATTCCCCAGAATGTGGAGGCAATCACGCCCCACCGGACGATGGCATCATTGTACTGAACCCCATCCGGCGCCCGCGGTGTTGGTCCGCGCTGCAGAAAATCGAAGTGCCGGTCACCGATCCACATGATCGCCAGCAGGCAGAACAGCATGATCAGGGCACCGTGCAACATCATCGGGCCGCTTGAAGCGCCCGCAATGACAAAGATGCCCAGAAATGCGCCAAGGCCGAAGAGCACGATGGCGCCCCAGCCCATGGTCGTCAGCCGTCCGTCGTCCGCGATGGGAGGTTCAGGAGTGTTTGTATGCGTCATGACCCGACTTGCCCCACTTGATTAGATGCCCGCACCGGTCATAGGCGCATGGGCGTTTATGAGAGGCTAAGTGCAGTATCGCGGGGTTTACAACATTGATATCTGTCAAATGGGCGCAAGAGTCGCAGTTGATAGGGGACACCTGTTGCACCGCATCACCACTGCAGACCCAAGTCCCTACAACGGCAAAACCCCATAATGCCATGCCAGCAAAGGATTAGGGCTATACCTGAGGCGGCAGCTCGGATTCAGCTTGCAGCACACTGTGCAGTGCAGCGCGAAATTGCCGCAGCTCATCATCCGTGGTCTGAAAAGACGCAACCAGACGGATAATCCCCGACCCAATGTCCCACGGCACAAACGAGACGCCCGAGTCGCGCAGTCGGGTGATGGCATCGTGGTCCTCAAAACGGACAAACACTTCGTCGCTTTCCACCGGGTGCAGCAACGTGACGCCGGAAACCTCATCAATGATCGAAGCCAGACCCTGCGCCTGCCGGTTGGCATGGGATGCCAGCCGCAACCAAAGATTGTCCGTCACATAAGCTTCAAGTTGGGCCGACAGATACCGCATTTTCGAGAACAGATGCCCACCGCGCATGCGCCGCGCTTCAAACTCCTCCGCCTTGGCGGGATCAAAGAAGATCGCAGCTTCTGCTGCCATCGCCCCATTCTTCGTCGCGCCGAAACTCAGGGCGTCCACACCAGCTCTCCACGTCACATCAGCAGGCGAGCAACCCAGATGCGCCACCGCATTGGCAAACCGCGCCCCATCCATATGTACCGAAAGGCCCTCCCCACACGCTCGGTCACACAGCGCGCCCACCTCATCCAGGCTGTAGACCGTCCCGCATTCCGTCGCCTGTGTGAGACTGAGAACCTTGGGCAGCACATGATGCACATCGCCTCGCGGCAGAGTGGCCAAAGCGGCTTCCAGCCCCTCAACGGTGACCCGGCCATGCTGCCCCGGCACGGCAAAGAGCTTGGCACCGTTTGTGTAGAACTCCGGTGCCCCGCACTCATCCGCGTTGATATGGCTCATCTGCTCGCAGAACACCGCCCCCCATGGCGGCGTGAGGCAGGACAGGATCAACGCATTGGCTGCGGTCCCTGTCGCCAGCGGAAAGATTCGGACCTCGCGTTCAAACAGTTCCGAATACAGAGCATCAAGCCGGCGGGTGATTTCATCCCGCCCATACGCCCATGCGGGACCATCATTTGCACGCGCAAGCGCAGCCATTATTTCAGGCGCAACACCGCTCGCATTGTCTGATGAAAAATGCACGCCCCACCCCCGTGTGCCGCCATGGGCCACCGAACCGAAATACCGATGTCACCTAGTGCCCGCCGGCTCCCAGATAGGCCAGAAACGCACCGGCAGCTATGGCCACAAGCCCCCACAGACGGATCAGGTTGCCGGTGAGAAGCGGATTCATCAACCGCATGAAAGACGTCCCGAATGCCAGGAAGATAAGACCTTCGATCAGCGTAGCCGCCGAGATCGCTGTCACGAATATCTCAAGCGGCGTATCAATCTTGTGGTGGGTGACCAGAAGCACAGCACCAATGAAATAGACCACCACACCACACAAAAAGGACAGGCCGGCACTTTCCCGCAGGTCCGTCAGCATCGCTCGCGCCCTGTCCGGCGTCGCGAGAAGCGAAAACCCGGCGGCCAGCATGTAAAGCCCGAACCCAAGCGCAATTGCTTCCGTCATCATTGGTTTTGTCCTCGCCTGAAAAAGCGAAAACAATACAGCAGCACCTGATGCCTGTCAGGTAGCGTCAGTGCGCAAACCGCCGCGCAATCAGATGATCCAGCGACAAAGGCCCAGGCCCCTTGATGATGAGATACAGCATGCCGACCGCCCACAGCAGGTGCAGGTTCCATGCGCCTGGATAGACAAATGTCTGGATGACCGCCGTCATCACCAGCAGGCCGAGCGCGCCAAAGCGAGTGCCAATCCCAAGGATCAGCATGATCGGGAACACATGTTCGGCAATCGTCCCCATGACCGCAGCCCAGTCCGAGGGGATCAGCGGCAGCGCATATTCATGCTCGAACAGAAAATAGGTGGAGTCCTTGATGGTGAAGCCATCAACCTTCAGCCGCGCGGAGGTCCAGAACACACCTGCGACCGCAACACGGGCGGCAATGGCGATGATCCATTCCGGCAGGGAAGACAGTAAACCAACTACCGTTCTTGTAAGGCCAACGATCTGTGTCATGAGTTTGTCTCTCCAACCGTTGTCGGCAGAACAAAACTGCCGGCATTGAGCAACTCCGCAAAAACACTTTGCGGATCGCGTGTCTGTTCTTCTTCGAAGGCAGCAATCAATGCCCGGCCAAGCGTCGCGCCGCCCTTGACGGCACACAGGAAGGCGAAAGCGCCCGGCGATACGCGCCGCACGTCAACCTGAGCCTGCGGCTGGACCACAAAAATCCGCTCGTTGCGATCCTCTTCAGCGATCGTCACCTGGCCATCCTGACCCGGCTGATTGGCCTGCCAGATGCGGGAAACCGGATAGGGCGACATCAGCAGTTGATGTGCCGGCACAAGATCAAGCACCAGCTGATCCAGCGCCTGTTCACCATGGGTCTGCACATAGGCCTGCAAGTCGGTAGCCGTAACCGGCTCAGCCTCACTGCCGTGATAGACCCGGTGCCAGGCATGTTCCAGCCGCGCCACATCAGGCAGATAAGGCAGGCTGCGGGCGGGCTCGAAACCGACCAGGAAACCCGCAAAGTCCGGAGCAAACCCGATCAACGATGCCTGCCGCGGCAGCGCATCCGGTGACGGGCGGTCCAGATAGACTTTCGCGGCAGCACGAAAGAACTCCTCACCCACCAGTCGCTGGCAAACGGGATACAGCGCCGCAAGAGCGTCAATCAGGCTTGAGGCGACGTTGTTGCGATAGACATCCATCCGCGCACGATGCGGCAATTGCTCATTGCCGATACTCGCAAGATCGAGCATTACCTGCCCGTTGGCCGGGTCTCGTAGTGACGCGGCAAATGTGCGTTGCAGTTCAGCGAGCTGGGACATGATTGGTCTCCCGCGGGCTGTTGGGTTGTGACGACGGCGCGCCAAGAATCGTGCGTGCAGTCGCAACTTCCTGCGCCAGCACTTCCAACGGCGGCACATCCTGATCCCATTCAATGAGGGTCGGACGCGCACCAGCTTTGTGCACGAATGCCCGATAGAGATCCCAGACCTCGGCTGAAGGAGCCGATCCGTGATCATCAATCTTCAGGGTCAGCCCGTTGCGTTCGTCATTTGAATGTCCTGCGAGATGAATTTCCCCGACGGCATCCATGCTGAACGCATCAAGATAGTCCTGTGCGGAACGCTGCAGATTATGCGCGCTCACCACCACATTATTTATGTCGAGAAGCAGGCCGCAGCCTGTGCGACGCGCCATTTCAGCGAGAAATTCCGTCTCCGGAATATCACTTTGTTCAAAGGCAAGATAGTTGGACGGGTTTTCAATCAGAATCGCGCGGCCAAGAGCATCCTGTGTCTGCTCCACATGCTGGCAAACAATATCCAGCGCCTCGGACGTGAGAGCCACAGGCAGAAGATCATTGAAGTAAGCTCCCCCGCTCTCGCACCAGGCAAGATGTTCCGACACCAGTTGAGGTTCATAGCGGTCGACAAGCATTCGCAGCTGAGCCAGATGGTCTGGATTCAGCGGGCCCGCCCCGCCGATGGACAACCCGATTCCGTGGATCGATAGAGCATGCCGTTCACGAATGGCTGTGAGATAGCGGTGTGGTGTGCCACCTGCCCCAAAATAGTTCTCCGCATGGACCTCGAAAAAGTCCACGTCCACGCCGTCACTCAGGATCTGCCGGTAGTGTTGTGGTTTGAGCGACATGCCAGCTGACCGAGGTTTGAGCGCAAGCGTTGCAGCGCTTTCAGGATCAGAGGCAAGAAGCCCGGATGACCGCAAGGATGCGTCGGTCGCGAGGGGAATGCGACCGCCAGCTTGGGTACGCGCTGAATACATCTCAGGGGAATGGGTCATCCGGGACATGCTTTGGTCTCGTGTCTAGGTAAGCGTCACAAATGCGTTCTGGCGTTACGCGGGAACGTTGCTGTCGCTGTCTTCCAGAGACCCGTTGCCGAACGGTGTTTCGATGCTCGTGCAGGTACCAGCCGGAACCAGCTTCCAGGCGTTGGACTGATAATCGATGGTGGACGTGCCCTGGCATGATGTGCCCGGACCGGCGGCACAGTCGTTTTCACCGGCAAGCGCAACGCCGTAGCATTTCTCCATATCTTCAGCGGCAGCAGGCGTTGCGGTCAGCGCGCCCATGGTAAGTGCGGCGGACAAGGCCCCGGCAGCGGCGAATGCGGCAGTGGATGCGGTCTTCATGGGTAGTCTCCTTTAAGGGTGTGAGATGTGTCTCGTGTTCCACGGCGTCCCCCACCGCACCCGTAAGGTCGGAAACCGCTGCACAAAAAGGAACTCACGAAGCCGTCGCACTCCGTCAAACACCTGTGATGATGGCGCGAGGTCTGCTTGCCGATTGTGTCGGCACAGCGCACGTCGAAGCACGCAAGAAGAGTGTTTTTTTGGGGAGAGAGTCGTGCGCAAGAGGCCTGCGAACCGGACAAACGCGGCGGGGGACACCGCCGGCCCACAGGCGCCCTTGCGACAATTCGACAGTGCCAAATCCGCAGAAACTTGGGAAATCACGACATGCGTGAGGGCTCTCAAACCGGCGTGAAGCTGCGTGATTGCGGCAGTTAACGATGTTTTTCCAGCTTTTTCGGGGCTTTTGCGCCGAAAATCGCGCCGGAAACATCGAAAATTAACCTTTTGGATGTGGGGAAAAGGTCACCATTCCTGACCTTGATTCATCCGGCCCCTCTCTGGCACTATCCCCCGGCTTTGCGGAGCCTGGACTCACCTATGTAATCAGGCACGGCATCGCGTGGGCGAAAAGGGCCGTCACCTCAAATGAGCGGCAGCCTGACTGAGGACCTCCCAAGAGAGCGACCCTGTCAGGTTTACCCTTAAGCCCTCAAGGCAAAGGCTTTCGGTGTCGACCCCCTTGAACGAGCACATTCAGGCTCAGGGGGCGGCTCATGTTCGAAAGCCCCAAGGTCAATTTGCGACAAGGCGGCGTTCCGGCCGACCCGCGTCCTCTTAAGTCCCGGTGTTCTCGGGACGCAAAGTAAGGGACGGGCCAATCCGGTGACGGTGATTGTCGTGTGAACTTTTCGGCCCAGATCATGGGCGCACCCCTTTGGGGCGAAAAGACAACGGGTTGAATTTTGAGGGCCTGCGCTGGCATCGGCGCACCGCCCCGCAGTTTGAGAGGTTTGGCGGCATGACAAAGACCACCAACGGTCAGTTCCGTCCGGCAGGGCTACCCGCAGCGCAGGGCATGTATGACCCGCGCAATGAGAAAGATTCATGCGGCATTGGCTTCGTTGCCAACATCAAGAACAAGAAAACCCACAAGACCGTCCAGGACGGCCTGTCGATCCTCTGCAACCTCGAGCATCGTGGTGCCGTGGGCGCTGACCCCAAGGCAGGCGACGGTGCCGGCATTCTGATTCAGATGCCCGACGCCTTCCTGCGCGCTGTCACCGCTGACCTTGGCTTCACACTACCGGCTGAAGGCGACTACGCCGTTGCCCATTTCTTCCTGCCGCAGGAAGAAGACCGCCGCGCCCACGTCATCAAGCGTGCAGAAGAAACCGTCACAAACGAAGGCCAGACGGTTCTTGGCTGGCGCGATGTACCCGTCGACAACTCAGACCTCGGCTATTCGGTGATCCCGACAGAACCTCATCACATGCAGCTCTTCATCGAGCGCGGTGAGAACTGTGCCGATCAGGATGCGTTCGAGCGCAAGCTCTTCGTCATCCGCAAACTGGTGTGGAACAGCCTTCTTGAAGAAGATGCCAAGACAGCCGCCGACGTCTACATCACGTCCATGTCGTCACGTGTGCTCAACTACAAGGGCATGCTGCTCTCGGACCAGGTCGGCAAGTACTATCTTGACCTGTCAGACGAACGCATGGTCTCGGCCCTGGCCCTTGTGCATCAGCGCTTCTCCACCAACACCTTCCCTACATGGAGCCTCGCGCAGCCGTTCCGCATGGTCTGCCACAATGGTGAAATCAACACCATGCGCGGCAACGTCAACTGGATGGCCGCCCGCAAGGGTCCCATGAAGTCGGACATTCTGGGCGAGGACCTGGACAAGATCTGGCCGCTGACCGTT
>JANQMQ010000440.1 GCA_028279995.1 Candidatus Phaeomarinibacter sp.
AAATCGGCCTGGTTTTTGACATTATCCACACCCTGAGGCTCAACGCCGTAACGAAAACCTAGCTGCGCGAATCAATTTTCCCCGCCGGACCAAAGCTTCAAAGACCCCAGTCAAGTGGGTTTTAGCGCAACGGTCTTCTGAAACCCTTTGTCCATAAGGGTTTGATGAGCATGCGTGCCTCAAAACCGCTTGCGCACCTGCCAAAACACACATATCGAGATGGGACATCGTTTTTGAAAGTGAGTCGGGCGCTCTGGTGCCATCGACCTCACCAACAAGGCGACCTTGGTCAAGCGGCCGGGGGGAACCGTATTCGGTGACACGTGCACCAATGCAAACACATTTCGGCGCGCATCCGCGTGCTGCCACTAGGTCAGTTAAGAGGCAAACCAGATGAGCAAGGCAGAATTTATCGAGAATGTTGCAGCTGCAGGCGACATGTCCAAGGCGGAAGCGAAGCGCGCCGTTGAACTCGTATTTGGCGAAATCGAAAAAGGCCTGAAGGGCGCGAAGAAGGAAGGCAAGTACACCATCGGTACGTTCGGCACCTTCACGATTTCCAAGCGCGCTGCGCGCATGGGCCGCAATCCGCAGACGGGTGAAGCGATCAAGATCAAAGCGTCAAAAGTACTGCGCTTCAAGCCGGCTGCTCAGCTGAAAGACGCTGCCGGCTGCTGATTGGCCGTACAGAAGGTTGGTGGAGGGTGTCCCTCCCACATCGACCTTTGACAGAGATAAACCCGTCAGCGTATTGCGCTGACGGGTTTTTCGTTTGAGGCTTGCCAAGCTGCATGTCTTGCATGACGACGGTGTAACAGACAATTCTGAGAGTCAGGCGTATGGCCCCCCAATCTGATAGGATTCCGCTCCAATCCGCCAAGCCGGCGAAGCTTGTTCCCGCGGATGAGGCCCGTGCCACCCGCACTTTGGACGACTTGGGGGCTCAGCAGGGCAGTGGGCCCGCAGAGCGCGCGCTCCGCAAAACTCTAAGAGACAAGACTGCACTCTCGTTGTTGCGATGTCTTGCCGGCAACTCACCATTTCTTGCTCGGCTGATCATCCGCGAAGCGCTCGTCCTGCCGGACATGCTGCAGGACGATGCGGAGCAGAAGCTGAACGCATTTCTCGATGACTGCCGTGCCGGGATGGCCAACGCCGCTGACCTGGCTGAGCTGATGGAGGCTGCCAGAACAGCCAAGAGGCGCATCGCACTGCTGACAGCCATCGCGGATGTGTCAAAGGCATGGCCGCTGGAGAGTGTTACCTATGCGCTGACTACACTGGCAGACACCGTCATAGAAGGTGCCAGCCGCTGGCTACTCCGCGAGGCCGCGAAGAAAGGTGATGTAGGTTTGGCGGATGAGGATGTGCCAACACGTGGATCAGGGCTTGTCATCATTGCCATGGGCAAGCATGGAGGCTTTGAACTCAACTACTCAAGCGATATCGACATCATCGTCTTCTATGAGCGCGATGGCCTTACATTCGGGGAAGGTGTGGATCCTGGATCATTCTTTGTCCGCTTGACCCGAGATCTCGTCAAGGTGCTGCAGGAACCAACGGGCGGCGGATATGTTTTTCGCACCGACCTCAGGCTACGGCCGGATGCGGGCGCGACGAGCATCGCCATTTCTGCCGAAGCCGCAGAAGTCTACTACGAGACCATGGGGCAGAACTGGGAGCGCGCGGCCATGATCAAGGCGCGAGAATGCGCCGGTGATCTTGAAGCTGGACGACGCTTGCTGGACATGCTGGCACCATTCGTGTGGCGCCGCTATCTGGACTTTGCCGCGATCGAAGACATCCATTCACTCAAGCGGCAGATCCATGCGCATGGGGGGCACGCGGCAATTGCAATAGAAGGACATGATGTAAAGCTGGGCCGTGGTGGTATCCGCGAGATCGAGTTCTTTGTCCAAATTCAGCAACTGATCGGCGGCGGCAAGGCGCATGCGCTGCGGGGACGCGCTACAGTCCCGATGCTGGACGCGCTGGTTGAAGAAGGATGGATCGCCGACGACGTCCGCACGGAGCTGGCGCACGCTTATCGCTTTCTGCGGACACTCGAACATCGCCTGCAGATGGTGAACGACGAACAGACCCACCGAATGCCGCGCACGCCTGAGGGCGTAAGTGAGATAGCTGCATTTATGGGGTATGCAGATGATAGCGAGTTTCGTCAGGACTTCCGCCGTCACATGGAAGCCGTTCAGACACACTATGCCGGCCTTTTCGAGCGCGAACCGTCGTCAGCACAGGAGAGCGGGACATTCTCCTTTAGTGGGACCGATGACGACCCGGCCACACTCAGAACTCTTGCGGAATTGGGTTTTGAAGACCCATCAGCGGTTATTGCAACCGTGCGCAAGTGGCACTTTGGGCGCATCCCGGCAACACGGGCGGTTCGCTCGCGGGAGCTGTTGACTAAGCTGACCCCGACTTTGCTGCAGTCTCTCGCATCGGTGGACAATCCTGACCAGGCTCTCATGCGCCTCGACAAGTTCCTGACCGGCCAGCCAGCCGGCGTTCAGTTTTTCTCGCTCCTCTACCAGAATCCAGCGCTCATAGACCTGATATCCGCCATCATGGGGTCGGCTCCCATGATGGCGAGATATCTTTCCGAACACCCCAATGTGCTTGAGGCCGTCATCGCCGCAGACTTCTACGGTCCACTTCCCGATGAAGCGCAGCGGATTGTGGAGGTTGCGGATGTCGTTGCCCAGACGGACGGGTTTGAGCAGACCCTTGATCTGACACGTATCTATGCCCGTGAGCAGATGTTCCAGATTGGCGTCCAGGTTCTGACGGGCACAGCACCTGCGCATGAAGCTGGTTGCGCCTATGCGGACCTGGCCACAGCACTGGTCCAGGGCATGGTCCCCGTCGCTCACAATGAGATCAGCAAAGACCATGGAAATCTGCCTGGTGGCGACATGGCCGTTGTTGCCATGGGCAAACTCGGCGGTGCTGAGATGACGGCAACGTCAGATCTCGACCTGATCGTCATCTACGATTTTGAAGGCGACACGACAGAGTCCGATGGACGCCGGCCCATTGATGGCGTGCGCTACTACACACGCGTTTGCCAGCGGCTCATAAGCGCCCTCACAGCGCCCACGGCAGAAGGTCCGTTGTATGAGGTGGACATGCGGCTGCGGCCGTCTGGCCACGCTGGCCCACTTGCAACCCGGCTGAAGAGTTTTGAGACCTATCACCGGGAAAGTGCCTGGACCTGGGAAAAGATGGCACTGACCAGGGCCCGCGTGATTTCCGGGAGTCCGGATATGCGACGCAAGACTTCTGAGGCAATCAGCAAGGCGTTATGCGAGAGACGTGATCCGGCTGCGGTCGCCACGGATGTCATAGTTATGCGGGAGCGGGTCTTCAAGGAGTTGGGGAGTGATCGGCTCTGGGATATCAAGCACGGTCGTGGCGGGCTTGTTGACCTTGAGTTCATTGCTCAGGGGCTGCAGCTGATACATGCATGCGACAAGCCCGACGTGCTGGATACAGCAACCCGCCCGGCTCTTGAAAAACTGGTGCATGCAGGTGTGATTGAAGCCTCTCTCGGGCAACAACTGGTTGAGGTGGCGGACAAATACAACAACCTTACCCAAGTACTCAGAATTGCCGTTCAGGGCGCCTTTGATCCGGAAAACGCCGCAGAAGCGCTGAAGAGCAGACTGGCTCGTGCGATTGATGTACCCAGCTTCTCGGCGGTGGAGAGGGACCTGTCCGAGGCCAAGTCCATAGTCGATGCCGCCTTTGAGAGCCTTTTGATGGCTCACACCAACTAGAGCCCTATTGCGCTGTTATCCTTAATGCGGGGCCTGACTTGCTGCCAAAGACGTCAGGGTTTACCCCCTTTAGACACTTAATGGAGAACGGGCGGCTCGCGTAACGTGGGCTTTTCCAGTATGGAGCGATTTGACGTCATCGTCATAGGCGCAGGCCATAATGGCCTGACGGCAGCGGCCTATCTGGCTCGCGCTGGCCTCAGCGTGCTCGTTCTGGAAAAAAATGACTACATCGGTGGGGCCGCAGTCAGCCGGGAAGTTGAGCCAGGCTTCATCTACTCGAGTTGCTCATATGCACTCAGCCTGCTGCGCCCCGAAATCGTACGCGATCTTGATCTTACCCTCCACGGCCTCCGGGTTGTCCCTTATGAAGGGTCCGTCACGCTCATGGGTGACGGGCGATACATCGCATCATCTTCTCATCCAGATGTCATGCGGCGTGAACTGGCTCGGCACTCAGGCAGTGATGCCGACGCCTATCATCGCTATGGCCGCGACATGCGTCGGCAGGCAGACATCATCGCCCCTTGGCTGATGCAGTCGCCCCCGGACCCCGCCGCCTTGTCGCCGACAAAGATCCGCAAGACACTGTCCCTTCTCGCAGACATGCGTTCCCTGGGGCAGGAAGGACTTGAGGGTGCCATCCGCTTCTGGACCCTCTCTGCGTCCGATCTGCTGGACCGATACTTTGACTCCGATGTCGTGAAGGCACATCTGGCCGCGTCCGCGGTGATCGGTACGGGGCTCGGGCCCATGTCGCCGGGCAGTGCTTACATCATGCTGCATCACCGAATTGGAGGGCTCGACGGCGCTGCCGGCTCCTGGGGGCATGTGCGCGGAGGAATGGGAACGGTGTCCCATGCACTTGCTGCATCATTGAAGTCTTTCGGTGGCGAGATCCGCACGTCTTCGGGCGTATCTGAAGTCAAGGTCTCGAAGAAACGTGCGGTGGGCGTGGTACTGGAGGATGGCACCCAGATTGATGCCGGTGCTGTTGTTTCCGGTCTCGAACTCAAGCGGTCGGTGCTCTCTCTGCTGGATTGGAACGCATTGCCAAAAGGATTCACAGACCGGGTCTCGGAATTCAGGACGCGCGGCTCTTCCGCAAAATTGAACATCGCACTCGATGGGTTGCCGGAATTCAAGGACCTGCCACACGACTGCCCATCCCTGGACGGCGATATCCGCCTGTGCGGCACCATAAGCGACATGGAGCGCGCGTATGACGATTGGAAAGAGAAAGTCATGCCGCGTGACCCTTACATTGAGATGGTCGTGCCCTCGCGGCTCGATCCAACACTGGCGCCGCCCGGCAAACATGTTGCGTCGGTGTTTGTCCAGTATGTTCCTGACACCCTGATTGGCGGCAGCTGGACGGATGCCAATCGAGCGAAGCTGGAGGAGGTTGTGCTCAATAAGATTGAGCGCGCCGCACCCGGATTTCGGAACAAGATACGTCACGTGGAAACCCGCACACCGGCAGAGCTGGAAAGCGAGATCGGACTTACCCAAGGTAATATCTTCCATGGCGAACTGACGCTGGATCAATTGCTCTTCAATCGGCCACTGCCTGAATTGGCCCACTACCGTACGCCGGTGCACGGCTATTACCTGTGCGGATCGAGCACCCATCCAGGCGGCGGTGTCATGGGAGCACCCGGTGCCAATGCAGCCAACACCATTCTGGCTGACATAAGCCCCCGCCTATTGCGGAGCCGACCCGCATGACGCAACCGAACAACAGTTTCGATGTAGCCATTGTCGGCGGCGGCCATAACGGTCTTGTGGCGGCAGCATTGCTGTCGAAAGCGGGGCAGCGCGTCGTCCTGTGCGAAGCAAGCTCGCGCCTTGGCAGTGCTACGACGGCAACTACGCTCCTGCCTGGCATGCGGGTTCCCCAATGTGCACATGTCGTGTCGGGTTTCCCAATGGCCCTGATACGCAAACTCAAACTGAAGAGACACGGGCTTGCCATCCTTCAGAAGAACATGCCGCGTGTCGCACTCGACCCGGACGGCCGGCATATTCCACTGGGGTCATCCTTGAAAGCGAGCCGGGAGGCAATCTTCCATTGGTCAAGCCGCGATGCAGAAGCCTGGAGCAAATTCTCAGCGAAGCTGGATGCACTCACCGCTGCGGTAACACCTTTGTACCGGGGGCAGGCACCTCAGTTGATGCCTGAAGCTTTCAGCGACAAGCTGGCATGGATACGTCACTACGTTCGTGAACGCCGCCGGGGGCGCTCGTCCTTTCAGGACCTGTTGAAGCTGATGCCCTCCAACGTGGCGGATTTTCTGGACCTCGCGCTGGAAACCGACCTTCTCAAAGGAGCGCTCGCACTTGAGGCCAGTCTTGGATCCTATCATGGACCGTCTGCACCTGGTTCGATGTTCTACTGGTCATGGCAGCGGGCATCGGAAGCATCCGGCAGAGGTGGCGCTTTACAGGTCGAGGGGGGACCGGCAGGACTGACCGATGCGTTGGCCTCTGCGGCAACGTCGACCGGCGCCGAGCTGCGCGTCTCCTCGCCTGTTGCTTCCATCATGGTCCAGAATGAAAGAACAACCGGGATTGTTCTGGAGAATGGTGATGAGATAGCAGCCCCATGTGTTATCTCAACAATCAGCCCAAAGACGACCTATCTCGATCTGGTAGGTGCAGGGGAGCTGGACGCTGGCCTTGTTCGGGATATTGAAAACATCCGCATGCGGGGGACGTCAGCCAAGGTCAACCTGGCATTGAAGCAGTTGCCCGCGTTTGCGAAGGCGGATGAAACCCTTCTAGCGGGGCGCTTGCTTCTTGCTCCAGGCCTGATGGATGTCGAACGCGCCTCGAATGGCCAGAAATATGGAGCACTTCCGCACCTTCCGGTGATGGAGGTAACGATACCAAGCGTGCTCGATGAAAGTCTGACACCGGAAGGGCGTCATGTCCTGTCGGCAACCATCCCATTCGTCCCCTTTGAGGTTGATGGTGGTTGGGATACGGCAGCCGGGAAGCTGTCCCAGCAGGTGATCAAGACGCTTGGCGAATATGCACCCGACCTCCCTGATCTCATCATGGCGCAGGAAACTCTGACGCCCCCTGAGATCGAATCCAGATGCGGCATTGAAAAGGCGGACTGGCATCAAGGAGAAATTGCATTTGATCAGGCGCTGATGATGCGCCCGACGCCACAACTGGCAAACAACAATGGACCTCTAAAAGGCCTGTTTGTCGGCGGTGCCGGCTCGCATCCCGGAGGAGGTCTGACGGGACGGCCGGCAGTAAATGCCGCGGACGCTGCGTTGCACTACATCAAGGAGCAGCGCCGATGACGGGTGACAGAACATGGGATCTCGCTGTTCAACCAACACCGCTTCACTTAAGGACGTCGCAGTTCAATGTTGCGAACAGGTGGACAGACGAACTGGGGTGGACACTGCCGTCCGTCTATAGCTCGATTGCAAGTGAGCACGCTGCCCTGCGCAATGCATGCACGATGTCGGACCTTACTGCCCTTGCGACATACAGCCTGAGGGGAGCTGATGTCGGCAGTTACCTGAACCGGCTGGCCGGTGGAACAGCAGGTACTGTCAAAGTCGGTGCATCCCGGAGGGCTGTTATGTGTGATGACCGCGGCGGCCTGATAGCAGAAGGGGTCGTGATGCGGGCGGACACCGCGGACTGGAAACTGACCCTGCCGGTTCGCTGCCTTGACTGGCTGACCCTTTCCGCGCGCGGCTTTGACTGTGATATTGAAGATGTCTCTGATCACGTCTGTGCCTTTGCTGTTGAAGGGCCTTCTTCGTGCGCCGCACTGCTGGCGGCCGGTTTTGCCGGTCTGGAGGCGCTGCGCCCGGGCGGTGTGCGTCAACTCAAAGTCGGTTCGGCCGGCGTGACGGTTATGCGCCGTTCGGCAACTGGTGGGCTGGGCTACGAGGTCCGCTGCGCCGTGTCAGATGCCCTCTTTGTCTTTGATAGAACCCGCCGTGGTGCTGAGTTGTTCAGGCCTGTGCTTGCAGGCGAGCAAGTGCGTAGCCTTGCCCGCCTGGAGGCCGGCCATTGTCGCTTGCGTACCGATTATGAGAGCGCACTCATTGCACGCGAGGTGGATCGTAGATCGCCTCTGGAGTTGGGGCTTGGACATCTTGTGAACCTCGATGTCGGCCCCTTTACCGGCAAAGCCGCCTTGGTACGTCAAAAAAGGGAAGGCGCACACCGTGCCCTTGTCGGGATTGAGCTGGATGGGGCCAGTCTGCCGGAAGGGCGCCTGCTGTCCATGTCCACCGAGATTGTCGGCAGGATATCCAGTCTCGGCTGGTCTCCGGCCCGCAAGAGGATTATTGGCCTGGCAGACGTGAGAGCCGCCAGTTTGGGGGTCAACAGACAGTTGAGTGCGACAGGATCTGATGGCCGGCCCGTTTCCGCGCGCATTGTGCCTAGGCCATTTTATGTCTGCCCGAACGCCCACCGGACCCCACCCGACGCGCACTAGGTTACCGGTCAGATAAATCTGCGCCTTTTTCATCTGTTTCCGACGGAATAACGCCTCGGCCGCGTTTGACCTTGTGAACACCAACGGAAGGGTGTTGCAAGCATGCTGGCCATATTGTGTTCCCCTGAACGCCCCCGGCCAGTCGGCATCCCTCAAAACGCCACTTGCAACACCGTCCGCCCGGCGCGTCAGGTCTGCGTCCCCCATGGCCCCCTGTGGCGGGTGGCCTGTCGCGCCGGAGGGTGTTCGGAAGATTGGGCGTGTGGGGCATCACAACCCGGCGTTTTTGAAGGAATACCTTATGAAGAAGATTTTGACAGTATCAGCACTCACTCTCGCGCTTGGAGCAGGCATCGCTATCGCATCACCTGGTGGCCACTTTTCTCGCATTGATGCGGACGGCAGTGGTGCCATCTCGTTGGATGAAGCCAAAGCCATGGGTGAAAAGCGGTTTGACCGCATCGACGAGGACGGTTCCGGCAGCATTTCCGCAGACGAGTTCAAGGCCATGCGTG
Source organism: Candidatus Phaeomarinibacter sp. (assembly GCA_028279995.1). GTDB lineage: Bacteria > Pseudomonadota > Alphaproteobacteria > CGMCC-115125 > CGMCC-115125 > Pyruvatibacter. Next base: position 8,790 of record JANQMQ010000440.1, read on the forward strand.
GCAAGGGGCATATGGGCGGACGGGCCGACATGTCATCTGAGGACAGGGATGCTCGCGTGGAAGATCGCTTTGCCCGCATGGATGTGGACCAGAGTGGAGCGGTCACCCTCGACGAAATGAAGTCCGCTGCCTCCGCCCGGTCTGAAACACGTGCCGAACGCAGGGCACAGATGTTTGCGTCAGCTGATGCGGATGGCAACGGTGAAATAAGCAAGAGCGAGTTTGTCTCGAATATGACGGATCGCATGTTCAGCATGGCGGATGCCGATGGAAATGGCGAGGTGACCAAGGACGAGATGAAGGCCGCTCGCGAAGCTATGCGTGAAGCCCGCAAGGCAGGGATGGAACGCTAGAAGATGGCGCGAGCCGCTGGACATGCACTGGCGGCTCGCGCGCGCTATCCACAATTGCGTGTCGACACGCGCCAGGTAAGACGAGACAATTGCGAAATCCCGGGTTGCGCTTACGCGAGAGTGATCCGGGAGACGGCAGGACACCAGGGGGCAGTATTGGCGGTTACGCCGACCGAGCAGGCAGAACCATTTTCCGCCACCAGCGCGGAAAAGAGTTTCGCCGAAGAGGACTTTGCATTCGCGCAACGCATCGCCTCCGGTGAGGCCGCGGCAATGCGCGAAGCGGTTGAACTCTTTCTGCCGCAGATCCATGCGACCGCACGGCGTATGCTGAACAATGATGCAGACGCGGAGGAGGTCGCGCAGGAGACGTTCTTACGCGTGTGGAAAAGCATCGGCACTTGGACACCAAAAGGCGCCCGATTGCGAACATGGGTTGTAAGAGTGAGCATGAACCTCTGCTACGATCGCTTGCGCAAGAAGAGCCACGGCAAATCCATCCCATTGGATGAAGCGCCCGAGTTGATTGATGAACGGCGGAGCGCCGTTGATGGCCTTGCGGATGGTGACCGCGCACACGCGGTGGAGCAGGCGATCTCGGAATTGCCTGATCGGCAAAGGGCTGCAATTCATCTCGTGCATTTTGATGAGATGAGTAACATTGAAGCGGCAACAGTCATGGATGTGAGCGTTGATGCTCTTGAGTCTCTGCTTGCGCGCGGGCGCAGAAGTTTGAAAAAGGCTCTGCTGGCGCAGAAGCAGGAATTGTTGGGAGAGCTGTGATGACACCGGATCGGCTGAAAGAAATCATTGATGCTTATGGCGCCTCCGCACGGCGTTGGCCGGACTCAGAGCGCGCCGCAGCTCAGGCGCTCCTCGCATCGGATGCAGCGCTTGAGGCATATCGGCAATCGGCAGTAACCCTTGATGCGCTAATTGATGCCGCTCCGGCAGCAGACGTGCCTGCTGGACTTGCTCACACCATCCTGAGCGATGCTGCCTCACAT
>JANQMQ010000544.1 GCA_028279995.1 Candidatus Phaeomarinibacter sp.
ACCGCGGACCATGTGCGGGCAAAGGCATCCGCCAACTGACGCGCCAAACGCTCGCCCGCCGGGGTCACGCGCAGCCTTGCGCCGTTGCGCACAAACAGAGACACCCCAAGCGTGGCCTCCAGATCGGAGACCTGCCGTGACACACCGCTTTGGGTGATGCCAAGCTCGTCACCGGCGGCGGTAAAACTGCCGCAACGGGCGGCTGCCTCAAAAACCTGTAGAGACCTCAGGGGTGGTTTTGCATGAGTTGAGATCATGTTGAACCTCATTTTTTCGCATTATGCTTCAATTCAGTTCCAGAATAACATGAGTTGAACTCAAGAAACAGGTGATCCCCACATGACAGATATGTCCTCCGCCTATCCCGAGACCTCGAGTCTGAAACGCCATCTGCCGGATCTGCCGCTGGTGATCTGGATGGTCCTTCTGACGCTTGCGCTTGGCCTGGCCGGCGGGCTGGGCGCAGATGAGGTCGTGGGCGGATTCAACATGGGGTTCGGCCGCGCACTTGGCGAGTTCACGCTGATCCTCCTGCCGTCCTTCACCCTTGCAGCGGCCCTGTCCAACCGGAATGTCGCGTCCGAGGCCGCCGGCCGCACAGCAGCTCTGGCCTCCCCGGTTGCCGGCGCCGGGATGATCTGTCCCGATACGGCCTATGCCGCGCTGTCCCCGGCGGCAGGGCGGTACAAGCTGGACATGGCGTTCGGGGCTTATGCAGGGTTCAAGCTGCTCTATCCCGCTGGTCCGCTGATCGTGGCCGCGGGGCTTGGCGTGACGGGAACAACCGGGGTCGAGCCGGCGATGCTCCTGCTCTGCGGGGTGCTCTTGACCCTGCCTGTCTGGGCGGCGGGAGCGCTCTGGGGGCGCATGCTTGGCGGGTCCGGTGCCGCAGCCAGCGGCGCAGAAACCGCGAATGGCAACGGCCATTTGCTGATCACCTTTGCGCCTTTCGTGGTCATGGCGACACTGCTCGTTCTTGGCGGTTCGGTCGAGGATACCGGCATCGGGATGGTGGACTTTTTCCTGGCTCCCAAAGGCGCGCTGATTCTCGCCGCTGTTCTGGCACTGTTGCAAACGCCTTCTGACAAGCGGCGCGATTGCCTCGACAGCGCGGTGCGCCGGACAGGGTCGCTGCTGCTGGTCATCGGTGCGGCCAGCGCCTTTGGCGCGGTGCTGACGGGGATGTTGGCCCTTGACCGTCTCGTGCCGCACGGCAGTGGCACGCTGACACTGATTGCGCTCTTTGCCTTGACCGTGGTGTTCAAACTTGTGCAGGGCTCATCAATGGCGACTTTTGCCGCCATCGCGCCGGTTGCCGCCCCGATTGTGATGGCAAGCAACGTCAGCGAGATCGCCGCGGTGTTCGCGATCTGCCTCGGTTCCTTCGCCGCAATTCTGCCCAACGACAGCTACTACTGGCTGGTCCGGCGTGACGTCTTGCAGCATGAGGAGGGCGAAGGCCAGGCAGTTCGTATCCTCTCCGGCGGTGCCACGGTTCAGGCGCTGGTCGGCATGGTGTTTCTGCTTGCCGCCGTCACCCTGTGGCCGTGACTCTCTGGCAGTGACTCTCTGGCCGTGAACCTGTGGCCATGATCCGGTCTAAGTCTAAAACCCCATGTCCTTCATCAGCCGCTTTCTGGTGTTCTCGCTCGGCGACCCGTCGGCGTTCCAGTGCGGCCCGGAAATCAGTTTCTCGATGCAACTGCGGTGGGGATGGATCGACAGGGTGCCGCCCCCCGGCATGTCATACTCGAAAGTGAAGCCGTCGCGCTCGGTGACCGGCCCGATGCAAAGATAGCAGTGGCCCAAAAAGTCATCCGGTATTTCCGGCGTCTTCCTTTTCTTCTTCCTGGGCGTCTTGTAAGGCGCTGACCGGGT
>JANQMQ010000545.1 GCA_028279995.1 Candidatus Phaeomarinibacter sp.
CCACAACCAGCGGTGTCGGCGCAGTCGCTTCTTTGGCCTCACTCTCCGGGAATGGCCGCATGATCCAGACCGGACAGGGACACTTTCGCAACAGGTGTAGATCCGTGCTGCCAAAAATCCGAGCGTGCAGCCCGCCAACCTGCGCAGCGGGTTTGATCACCAGATCAGCCTCCATGGCCATGGCATGGCGAATGATTTCAACAAAGCCCTTGCCTGGCACGACAGTCAAAACCGTGGACTCAGGCAACCCGGCCTCCGTCATCGCGTGACGCACATCTGCCGACCGGTCCTTGCGCCGGAGCTCTTCCAGCTTCTCCGGAGAGGCACCGCCCAGAGTGCGAATGAAGTCTTCGCCCGGTTGCGGTTCCATGACCGAAAGCACTTGGACGTGCGGCTCTGGATGCTCGCCCTGTGTGGCAGAATCAACCATCTCAACAGCAAGCTTGAGAGGGGCCAGATCGCTTCGGTCACCCGCCTCGCAGACCACGAGAATGCGCTGGAACCCGTTACGCCCGATCCGGGGCACTGTGTAATCAGTCATACCGCTCGATCCTTGATTTCCTCGTCGGCATCCTCGATCTGCTCCTGCTCAAGCGGATCCATCACTTCAATACGCGGCGTTTGTTCTCCGCCGAGAATGAGATCCGTCGCCCGCTCCGCCGCATCCTGAAAAGGTTCAAGAACCAGCGAAACCCCGGCGGCCTGCAGCACACCGCTTGCGTCTCCATGATGGCAGACGGCAGCAATTTGGCCCTGATACCCTGCGCTCCGCAGGCCTGTGGCAAGCATGGCGCGCGGGTCACCAGTCGCAATGGCAGCGGCATGCTCCGGCATGGCCGCCACCGCGTGCCGAACCGATGTCAACGGAAGATGCATGATGAACTCAGGGTCGGTCGCGTCCCCATAGATGACGTCAAGACCTTCCCGGCGCCATAGCCTGATGGCAGCTGGGTTGAAATCAACGCCCAATACCTGAAGCCCGCGTTTCTCCAAGCGTTGCGCCACCGCGCCGCCATAGCGGCCAAGGCCGAAGACAATGACATCCGGTCCTCGTGCCGCCCGGTCATCATCCGCGTCATCCGGTTTGTGCCTGTGAGAACCGCTCCCGAAGCGATCAAGCCTGTGCAGCAACGGCGCCATGCGGTCGTAAAGCCAATGGGAGTAGGTGATCATGTAGGTCGACGCCGCAATGGTGATCAGCCCGACGAGCGTGACAAGCCCAAGTCCTTCCTGTGTCACATGACCAAGCGTCATGCCCATGGCCATGAAGATCAGCGAGAACTCGGATATCTGGGCAACGGTCAACCCTGCCAGAAAGCCTGTGCGCGCCCGGTACCCCATCGTCACCATGATGATGAGGACGATCAGCGGGTTGCCCACGAGAACAAACACAGAGAATACCAGCGCCGCCGTCACGCTTTCCCCCAGTACGGTCATATCGAGCGCGGCACCCAGGGAGATAAAGAAGAAGAGCAGGAGAAAGTCGCGCAAGGCGGCCAGCCGGGCCGCAATCGCCTCCCGAAAGGGCGTCGAAGCAAGCGACACACCCGCCAGCAGCCCACCGAGTTCCTTGCCGAAACCAAGATAATGTCCGACCGCAGCTAGCAAGGCTGCCCACCCGATGGCAAAGGCGATCAGCAGCTCGGGCGCCGCCGCCATGCGCGTGACCAAAGGAGTGGCAACGAAGCGGATGAACACCAGCACCAGTCCCACAAGTGCCCCGCCATAAACGAAAACGAGCGCGACACTCAGGAACCCGTCCCCGTTGCTACCTGTAGCTGCCTGTCCCTGGCCGATGGCGGAGAGGATGATCATGGCCAGCACCACCACCAAATCCTGAACAATCAGGAATCCAAGTGCGATGCGTCCGTGAAGGGAGTCGATCTCCCGTTTGTCGGACAGCAGTTTGACGATGATAATCGTTGACGAGAAGGTAAGTGCAACACCCACATAGGCAGAGGTCACCCAGTCAAAGCCGAGCGCCAGGGCGATGAGAAACCCGAACGCAGATGTGAATGCCACCTGCCCCAAACCCGTGACCAGCGCCACAGGCCCCAGTGTCCGGACAAGTTTGAGATCAAGCTTCAGGCCGACCAGAAACAAAAGGATGGCGATGCCAAGCTCGGCGAGCAGGTCAATATACTCATCCGACTGGGCCACATTCAGCACCGAAGGCCCGGCAAGGACACCAACGGCGATAAAACTGACAATCAGCGGCTGGCGCAGCAGCAGGCCGACGAAACCAACGCCTGCAGCGAGCACAAGAAGTGTTGCTACTTCATAGAAGATGTAGCCCGAAACGATATCTGCCATAGCCTCGACGCCACGAGAACGTACCCCGTTCTCGTGCTTTGGTTATGGACGGCGTATTGCTCCCCCGAGCAGATGCGACGGCTGTGCCACCACACGCCCAACATCACGTCCGTGAGTTGCAACCGCAACATACAGGCGCAGCGGGTCAGGCACCATGAAATTACGATGATGGCGGAAATGCCGCACAAAATCGTGAGTGGCCTGCGCCTGGTCAACCATCGCATGGTGGTTCAAAACCAGACCGATGCGGTCGGATAATTCCATTTGCGGCAAAGCGGTACAGGGGCCAACTAGGCCATGAACCATTCAAAAACGGAGCATTTTTATGTCCTTGCAATCACTCCTTGAAGAAACACGGGCCGGCGCTGCGACCCGGATTCCTGAAGAAGCCCTCGCTGTCATGCGTGCCGCAGACGAAGAGTTGACAGCCCAGGGCGTCGGCAAGGATGCGCTGAAAGTCGGCGACACACTGCCAGACGCCGAATTGACAAGTGCCACCGGGGAAACCGTCAAGATGTCAGACCTGGTTGCCCAGGGACCGCTGGTGATCACCTTCTACCGTGGCGGCTGGTGCCCGTACTGCAATCTGGAACTCAAGGCCTATCAGGACGAACTCGCCAAGATCACCGCTCAGGGCGGCCAGCTCGTGGCGGTCACACCGGAGAAGCCGGACAACTCCCTTTCAACGACCGAGAAAAACGCTCTGACATTCCCGGTATTGACCGACAACGGCAACAGTTTCGCCAAAGCCCTTGGGATCGTTTTCGAGCTACCGGCGTCCTTGCAGGCGCTCTACGGCAAGTTCGGGATGGACCTGCCAGGCCTCAATGCCGGCACCGGCTGGAC
>JANQMQ010000580.1 GCA_028279995.1 Candidatus Phaeomarinibacter sp.
GGTCGTGGCGCTGGTCCCATCAGGATAGGTTACCGTGACGGTCGACTTGCCCGCAGGTTTGCCGCGCTCGACCTTCACCTTGGTCCCGTGGCTGAAGGAAATGGTATCGGTCTCCAGCCCGTCAAACCCAACCGAAGCGCCGCTGCTGACACTGTCCTGTTCGGAATCACAGTAGGTCTTCTTGAAACTGTGCGTCGTGGTCCGCTCCGGCGTTGCTGTGACACCAGTTGGGCAACCATCTTCTTTCACGCGAACCGTGACGGTCACGTCATAGGTCACGCAGACCTTTATGACATTGCCCTGCGCATCGCGTGTCACCTGCCTGGCGCCGGCAACATATTGCGTCGAGGCTTCAACGACGACGTCGCATGCATTGCCACCCGGTGCTTTGCCCCTGCTTGTCGCCGTCAGTCCACCGGGAAACCCGCCGCCGGTTACGACCGCTGCCAATGGCCCGACAAGCAAACCGAGCGATACTTCCAGCTGGGGCATCAGCTTCTCGATCGGCGCCAGCCGTCTCTCAAGTCTTCCTATCGCCTCTGCCAGCCCCGCTTTTGACAATTCCTCCATGTGACATTCCTCCCTTTGACCATGCAAAACCAACTGGATGTTAAACCCACTTTATTTTTGGTAGTATCAGGTTGCAGATCACACTTACGCAAGATTGGTGGGCCGAATGTTTGAAAAACCGCAGTTTTCAGGCGCGCGGCTGATTTGTGGCATCGCTGCGCTGGCGCTTCTCACCGCATGCGAGGATGAACCGCAAAAGTGGTACGGCTTCACCGTGCACCCCGACGGCACCATCGAAGCGCCATACAGACCTCAGACCAATCAAGACCCTGATGCCACGCGCGTTCCGGTGCCGGCTGGTGCGGACACATACAAGACTGAAGAAGTCACCCTTACGCCGAACGCTGTAAAGCACAGGATGCCGGAGGATGAAGGCACTCCAATTGCCTGGGCATCAGAATGCATCGTGCAGTCCGCATCCATTGTATTTGGCGGTCAGGCAGATGCACCCTTGGCATTTCCCGCAAAGTTGACCTCCCCCGCCCCTGGAGCGGGCAACCTGCAGCAGACCGGCAGGATTGATGGTATGGTGCCCAGACTGGTTCCCGCCACCCGGATCATCGGCAATGCATTCGAGTATCACTCCGAACTCAACGGCATTCATGGATGTACCAGCCGCCAGTTCAAGGCAGGCATCAAGGCCGACATGCTGGCACGCAACAGCACGGTCTTCCGGGCACAGATCGATGCATGGCAACCGGATGCCGATGTGTCTTACCAGGGCTCAACACGCACCGGGCAACGGCAAGTGCTGGGCGGTACTGTCTATGAAGGAACCAACGCCGAAATCCACTGGCTTGATGCACCCAGTGTTGAAACCCAGGTCGTCGGCGCAAACAGAAATTTCATTCACGCCAAGCTGCTGTTGCTCCGCAGCGTGACATACGATGGCAGCGGCACATCCGGTCGCATGTGCATCACCGGTCATTCTATTGTCTGGTATCCGACCGACGGAACGCTGCTTCCCCCGCCAGCTGCACAGGCCAAACTGCAGGCCGCGCGAA
>JANQMQ010000592.1 GCA_028279995.1 Candidatus Phaeomarinibacter sp.
AGTCGTGGAGCCAAGGAAGGCGGTGCAATCAACGCAATCGTCGTCTCCATTGCTCCACCCGCCGAGAAGGAAGAAGAAGGCAAGGACAAGGGCAAGACACCAGGCGATGGCCAGGTGGGTGAACTGAAAGAGCGCGGTGCGGAAGAGTTCCATGAGGCCCAGTCCTTCATGGATGACGGCGAATCCAAGAAGGAAGCCCGGGCCTTTGCCCGTGCTGAAATGTCGATCCGCCAATCACTCAATGATCTGCCGGAGCTAGCGGAGCTTTCAAAGCACATCATCATCGACGAGACACCGGAAGGCCTGCGGATTCAGCTTGTCGATCAGGAAGGCCGCTCCATGTTCCCGGCCGAGAGCGCGGTTCCCTACGAGCGTACCCGCGTGCTGCTGGATGCGATTGGCCAGACGCTCAACCAGTTGCCGAACCGCATCACCATCGGCGGTCATACCGACTCGACACCCATGAGCACCGGCGATGACTACACCGCCTGGGAACTGACCTCTGACCGTGCCAATGCCGCCCGCCGCGTGCTGATGGAGGGCGGCCTCCGCGGCAACCGCATCTATCAGGTTGCTGGTAAGTCGGACTCAGAACCGCTGTTTCCGGAAGACCCGTTCATGGCTGCCAACAGGCGTATTTCCATCGTTCTTCTGCGCGAAGCACCAGTGCTGCCGCCCAGCCAGATGCGGTAGCGACAAAGCCCACCCTATTGCACATCGGCCTTACCGCCCCCATTTTACGTATTCAAACGTAGATTGCAGGAGCAATGGATGGCGACGCTTGACCGGGCAGATGGGGTGCATTGGCGTGATGCGTCGGGCCCGGACCCGATCCATATCGATCCGGACCGCTACCCTGAACTTTTCGACGGTGTGATCAGCAAGCGGATCATGGCCTTCCTGATCGACTGGGCCCTGCTCGCAATCGCCACGGTATTTCTAACGCTTGTCTTTGCTGTCCTCGGTGTTCTGACACTTGGTCTGGCCTGGAGCCTGCTACCGGTTGTGGTGCCATTGATGTGGTTAGGCTATTTCACCTTCACGATCGGGAGCCCAAGCTCTGCAACGCCGGGCATGCGCTTTACAGGCATAGAAGTGCGAACCTGGGACGGGGCGCGGCCTCATTACATTCAGGGTGCCCTGCAGACACTGGTCTTCTACATATCCTGGACCATGACCGTTTTTCTGCTGATTGTACCCCTGTTCAACAAACGGCGCCGGGCGCTGCATGACTATCTGATAGGCACTGTAGTGATCAATTCGCCGTCTAGCATGCCGCCCGACGCACGGATCATTTCCGGCACCTAAATTCCCGCCGGAAACAAGCAAAAACGTTGCTTGGCATTCCGTCATCTCCATGCCTAGATGCGGCCCATGGAGGCCGATCTATCCCAAAGCTGGCAGATGTGGGTGGTGTTCGCTGCAATTATTGCGGCCATCATTGCCTATGCATCTGAAGACATTCCCCTTGAGCTGACATCGCTGGCACTTGTGGCCGGGCTGTTGGCGTTCTTCCACATCTTTCCCGTGGAAGGGCCCGGCGGTGGCAACATGCTGGACACGCGGGTCCTGTTGGAAGGTTTCGCTGACCCTGCGCTGATCGCTGTCCTGGCCCTTCTGGTTGTTGGTCAG
>JANQMQ010000601.1 GCA_028279995.1 Candidatus Phaeomarinibacter sp.
ACCCAGGCGCTGCTCGACGCCCTGACCATCCGCAGGCGTCTTGGTCGTATCGAAGGCCTACGTATCGCCATCTGCGGCGATATTCTCCACAGCCGAGTCGCCCGCTCCAACATTCACCTCCTTACCGCACTGGGCGCTAGTGTTCGTGTCATTGGTCCGCCAACCCTCATGCCCGGCGGCATTAGTGCCTTGGGCGCCACCTCCTTTACATCGATGCGTGAAGGCCTCGAAGACTGCGATGTGGTCATGATGCTGCGTATTCAGCTGGAGCGTATGACGGGGTCCTTTATTCCTTCGACCCGTGAGTACTTTCACCTCTATGGGCTGGACTACGAGAAGCTCTCCTTCGCCAAGCCGGAAGCGCTTGTGATGCATCCTGGGCCGATGAACCGCGGTGTCGAGATCGACAGCCTGGTAGCCGATGACGTGAACAGAAGTCTCATTCGTGAACAGGTTGAAATGGGTGTCGCCGTCCGCATGGCTGTGCTCGACGCCCTCTCCCGTCATCTGCCGAACCAGTAGTTGCCTATCAACCAAGGCCAGAAAACACCATGTCCACTGCCTTCATAAACGCACGCCTGGTCGACCCGGCCTCCGGCCTCGACACCAAAGGCGCAGTGCTGGTGGAAAACGGGCGTATTCTTGACCTTGGGAGCCACTTGTTCGCACAAGGTGCACCAGCCGAAATTGAGACGATTGACTGCAACGGCCACGTCCTCGCCCCCGGCCTTGTCGACATGCGTGTCTTTACCGGCGAGCCAGGTGACGAACACCGCGAGACCCTTGCCAGCGCCAGCGATGCAGCTGCAGCCGGTGGGGTCACGACCATTGTGGTGATGCCAAACACATCACCTGTTATCGATGACGCAGCGATCGTCGACTTCATTTCCCGGCGCGCCAGAGATACGGCGGGCGTACATGTGGCGATCATGGCAGCCCTCACAAAGGGCCTCGACGGCAAGGAAATGACGGAGTTCGGCCTTCTGACCGAGGCAGGAGCAGTCGCCTTTACCGATGGGATGCGACCTGTGATGAACGCCCAGTTGTTACGCCGGGCACTCACATACTCCAAACTGTTCGACGGCCTGATTGTTCAGCATGCGGAAGACCCATCCTTGGCCGCCGCTGGCGTTATGAATGAAGGTGAGCTTTCGACACGCCTTGGCCTCGCAGGCATTCCTGCCGAAGCTGAGACAATAATCGTTGAGCGCGACCTGCGCCTCGTTGAACTCACCGGCGGTCGGTACCATGTCAGTCAGGTCTCATGCGCTGAAACCCTCGACGTGATCCGTCAGGCAAAGACTGAAGGCCTACCTGTGACATGCGGTGTCAGTGCTGATCATGTGTCCCTCAACGAAACCGATATCGGCGAATACCGCACCTTCTTCAAGCTCTCGCCACCACTTCGTGATGAGGACGACCGGCAAGCCATTTTGTCCGGTCTTGCAGATGGAACAGTTGATGTCGTGGTTTCGGGGCATGACCCGCAGGATACTGACGCCAAACGTCGGCCATTCGCCGAAGCCGCCTATGGTGCGGTTGGCCTTGAAACGCTCCTTGCCGTGATGCTGGAGCGTGTTCACAACGAAGAAATGTCGCTGTCTGATGCCCTTGCATGCGTCACATGCAAACCCGCCGACATTCTTGGACTGGAAGCGGGCCGCATGTGCGCGGGAGCCGTAGCGGACATGGTTCTGATCGACCTGGGAAAACCATGGGTTGTCGACGCGGACACACTTAGGTCAAAGTCAAAGAACACAGCCCATGAAGACAGGCGCTTTCAGGGGCGCGCCATTCGCACAATCGTTTCAGGCGAAACGGTCTTCCAAGCCTAAACAAGACCGCGCCTAAGCGGTTTGCCGGGGAATGCCAGATGTTCATTGATCCAATCTCTATCGAGTATTCCGCGCCTTACTACGCACTCGCCCTCATATTTGGGTACCTGCTTGGGTCGGTTCCGTTCGGTCTCCTGTTCACCAAGATGGCCGGGCTGGGAGACATCCGGTCTGTCGGCTCCGGCAATATTGGTGCGACAAATGTCCTGCGCACGGGCAACCGCTGGGTCGCAGCAGCTACCCTTGTTGCGGACGGTGGAAAGGGTGCCGCCGCCGTTCTCATAGCCCGCTATGTCGCTGGAGATACAATGGCAGTACTTGCAGGCACCGCAGCCTTTGTGGGCCACATCTTTCCGGTATGGCTCAAGTTCAAGGGCGGCAAAGGTGTGGCCACGTTCCTCGGACTTACGCTGGCCCTGAGCTTTCCAATCGGTCTGGCTGCTTGCGCCACATGGCTTGTAACAGCTGCGGTTACGCGCATCTCATCCCTGTCGGCATTGGTCGCAGCAGCACTTGCTCCTGCCTATTTCTGGTATGCGGACTACTGGCTCGTCATACCGTTCGCGGTCTTTTTCGCTGTCCTGATTTTCATCCGTCATCGCGACAACATCCGCAGAATACTGGCGGGAGAAGAACCTCGCATCGGTGCCAAGAAGAAGCCGACTGAAGAGGCCTAAGGCACCATGGGCCCTGCACCACAGTGGCAGACGCCTCCCGACGATCAGGAACTCATTGCCTGGCTTCGTCTCATTCGCTCCCACAATATAGGACCACATACATTCTGGGGGCTGATCACCAAGCACGGCAGCGCAAGTGACACGCTCCAAGCCTTGCCCGAGTTGGCACGGCGAGGCCGCCGCAAGGTCCAACTCGCAAGCGAAAATGACGTCGTGCACGAGATGGAAAAAATCGAAGCCTATGGCGGAACCCTGACCTCTATAGGTCAGCCTGGTTACCCTCCCCTTCTTGCCCAGGTGGAGGCACCGCCGCCGATCCTCACCGTGATGGGTAACGCGTCAATTGCCGGCCCCCGCACGATCGGCATCGTTGGCGCCAGAAATGCATCCGCTGCAGGACGCAAGATGGCTGAGCTGATGGCTGAAGGGCTTGGCAGACACGGCATTACCATCGCGTCTGGCCTGGCTCGCGGCGTTGATACCCATGCCCATCGCGCAAGTCTGGGTACCGGCACAGTGGCAGTAACCGCAGGCGGCATAAACCGCATCTACCCCAAAGAGAATCTCGAACTCTACAAATCGATCGCCGACCAAGGTGCGATTGTCTCGGAGATGCCCTTCGATGCAGAACCAATTGCCCGCTTCTTTCCCCGCCGCAACCGCCTGATCTCGGGCATGTCCGCAGGCATCGTCGTGATCGAAGCCGCCGCGCGGT
>JANQMQ010000504.1 GCA_028279995.1 Candidatus Phaeomarinibacter sp.
AAGTACAAGCGGATGAAGTACAAGGGCATCATCTGCGAAAAGTGCGGCGTGGAAGTGACGCTCTCAAAGGTCCGGCGCGAGCGCATGGGCCACATCGAGCTGGCTGCGCCTGTTGCCCACATCTGGTTCCTGAAGTCGCTGCCGTCCCGCATCGGCCTTCTGCTGGACATGGCGCTCAAAGATCTGGAGCGGGTGCTGTACTTTGAGAGCTACATCGTCACGGAACCCGGCCTGACACCGCTCAAGCTCCATCAGTTGCTGACGGAAGACGAGTACGCGGAAGCGCAGGACGAGTTCGGCGAAGATGCCTTCACCGCCGGCATCGGTGCCGAAGCCATCCGCGACATGTTGATGACGCTTGATCTTGAAAAGATCGCTGCCGAGCTTCGCGTCGAGATCGCTGAGGCGACGACCGAACTCAAGCCGAAGAAGCTGGCCAAGCGCCTGAAGGTTGTTGAAGCCTTCATGGAATCCGGCAATCGTCCGGAGTGGATGATCCTGACTGTCGTGCCGGTCATCCCGCCGGAACTGCGTCCGCTGGTGCCGCTTGATGGCGGTCGGTTTGCGACGTCTGACCTCAACGACCTGTACCGCCGTGTGATCAACCGGAACAACCGCTTGAAGCGCCTGATGGAATTGCGCGCTCCGGACATCATCATCCGGAACGAAAAGCGCATGCTGCAGGAAGCTGTGGATGCGTTGTTCGACAATGGCCGCCGTGGCCGTGTCATCACCGGCGCCAACAAGCGTCCGCTGAAGTCGCTGTCCGACATGCTCAAGGGCAAGCAGGGCCGCTTCCGTCAGAACCTGCTCGGCAAGCGCGTGGACTACTCCGGTCGTTCCGTGATCGTGGTGGGCCCCGAGCTCAAACTGCACCAGTGTGGCCTGCCGAAGAAGATGGCGCTCGAGCTGTTCAAGCCGTTCATCTATTCGCGCCTTGAAGCCAAGGGCCTCGCGGCAACCATCAAGCAGGCGAAGAAGCTGGTTGAGAAAGAAAAGCCGGAAGTATGGGATATCCTCGAAGAGGTGATCCGCGAGCATCCGGTGATGCTCAACCGTGCACCGACGCTTCACCGCCTCGGCATTCAGGCCTTCGAACCGACACTGATCGAAGGCAAGGCCATCCAGCTTCACCCGCTTGTCTGTGCCGCCTTCAATGCTGACTTCGATGGTGACCAGATGGCCGTTCACGTGCCGCTGTCGCTTGAAGCCCAGCTCGAGGCACGCGTGCTGATGATGTCCACGAACAACATCCTGCATCCGGCTGATGGCACACCCATCATCGTGCCGTCTCAGGATATTGTTCTGGGCCTCTACTATCTCTCGCTCGAAAAGGAAAACGAGCCCGGTGAAGGCATGGTCTTCTCTGACGTAAAGGAGATTGAGCACGCGCTTGATGCGGGTTCGGTCACCCTTCATGCCAAGGTGAAGGCGCGCTGGATCACCAAGGACGAGGACGGCAACGAGGTGTCCACGGTGGTGGATACCACCCCGGGCCGTATGCTTGTCGGCGACCTGCTGCCGCGTAATCCCAACGTGCCATATGACCTTGTGAACAATCTGCTCACCAAGAAGGCGATCTCCAACATGATCGATGTGGTGTACCGCCACACGGGTCAGAAGGAGACCGTGATCTTCTGTGACCGGATCATGGGTCTTGGGTTTGCGCGTGCCTGCCGTGCCGGCATTTCGTTCGGCAAGGACGACATGGTGGTACCGGAAACCAAGTCGGGTCTCGTTGATGAGACCCGTACGCTCGCAAATGAGTACGAGCAGCAGTACATCGACGGCCTCATTACCCAGGGCGAGAAGTACAACAAGGTTGTCGACGCCTGGGCCAAGTGCACCGACAAGGTCGCTGAAGAAATGATGGGCAAGATTTCCTCCGTCCAGATCAACGAGGAAACGAACCGCACCGAGGACATCAATTCGATCTACATGATGTCCCACTCCGGTGCCCGTGGTTCGCCCGCGCAGATGAAGCAGCTTGCCGGTATGCGCGGCCTTATGGCCAAGCCGTCAGGTGAGATCATCGAAACGCCGATCATCTCGAACTTCAAAGAAGGCCTGACCGTGCTCGAGTACTTCAACTCAACCCACGGTGCCCGTAAGGGTCTGGCTGATACGGCCCTGAAGACGGCAAACTCGGGCTACCTGACACGCCGTCTGGTGGACGTTGCCCAGGATTGCATCATTACAGAGCCTGATTGCGGATCTGAGGATGGTCTGACAGTCGGTGC
>JANQMQ010000631.1 GCA_028279995.1 Candidatus Phaeomarinibacter sp.
GCGCCTACAACAAATCGAAAGACTGAGCATAAGATGACAGGGTTCCGCATTCTCTCAGCCATCCTCGGCCTTGCCTTCGCGGGCTCCATCATCTGGGGCTTCGCGGACGGCAGGTCCGTTGTGCCGCTACTGGAGATCATGCTCGCGGAGCCCTGGGGTGTCGTCACCCTCGCGGACCTCTATCTCGGCTTTGTCCTGGCGGCAGGCATCATCATTGTGCTGGAGCCCAACGGGACAACCGGCATCCTGTGGGGCCTGAGCGTCGTGATCCTCGGCAATGTCATCACAGCCGCGTGGATCGTGTTCCGGTTACCTGGTGTGCTTGCGCGGCTACGCGCTTGACGCCATCTCCCATGGGCCCTTCGGTCAAGCCGAAGGGAGAGCGAGAATGGCGGTCTTCATTGCCTCATCAAATCCGCTTTCCCTCCGGCTTGACCGGGGGATTTACCGGACAATCCATAAAGCGTCTCGAAGTGCGGTGCCGCCCTAAAGCCCCAGCACCATCTTCGCCATGATGCCGCGCTGAACCTCGCTGGAGCCTGCCTGTCGCACTTCGAGCTGGTCGGGCGGTGTCACTACGCCAGTTCTCGAATTCGCGATCCTTGAGATTATTCTGGGTTGGGGACGGACCAAGACAAGAGTGTGCTCTCCGCAAAGTCACGTAGTTGTGGAATAAACTGCCAATTCGCTTCTTGGACTTCAAACTCATACGAAATCAACCCGCGGGAAAAGAAGACGTCGCAAAGAGGCGGGTCATCGGGCCAATCAAGGTAGCAAGCACCCAGGATGTTGCGCATCGGGCTGTAGTCCCTCCGGAGAAGCGGACTGGGATCAGCGGCAAAGAGAAGCCAGTGGGCATAGTCGTTGGGATCATCCTTCACACTGTAGAAGCCAGACGGGTGATGCTGGGTGACTTCCAAACGCTCAAACTGGCCATGCGGCCAATAGAAATACGCCTGGAGTTCGACCGCATCTTCTAGCGCGGCTTCTTTCTCGGACACCTCATCAACCGATACCACTAAAGAAGCGGCCTGGCCGTCTACCTCGGCAAGGTAGCCTGGAATTTTCTCCGCCAGTTTCGCCGCTTTCAAAACGAACTTGTATTGTTCTTTGTCCAATAGATGCTCGGCTCCGGGTGCAACCCAAGTCAAGCTGTTCCCGACCACGTGATCCTCTGGGACAGTGAATATCTTGCCTCCAAACTGCCACCGTCTCTTCGGCTCGCGCACTTAGTCTTCCATTTCTTTCTTGTCAGAGCCCTAAAGCCCCAGCACCATCTTCGCCATGATGCCGCGCTGAACCTCGCTGGAGCCGCCATAGATCGTGCCGGCCCGGTTGTTGAGCATGGCCGGAACCTTCGTCATGACCTCCGGGCTACCAACCGGCTCCACATTTGACCCCGGCTGGCGGGCATCCATCTGGTCCGGCAGCGCGTAGTGGCCGATGGCTTCGACCGCCAGCAGGTCCAGCTCCTGGCGCAATTCAGTGCCTGCCACCTTGAGCATAGAGGACGCCGGTCCCGGGTTCTGACCGTTGGACATGGCCGCCATGATGCGGTTCTCGGTCATTTCCTGCGCGTCCAAGGCCACCTCGAAGGCGGTCAGCTTGCCCACAAAGGCATCATCCTCGGCAACGCTTCCCCCATTGCCAGTCTGCTGTTTGGCAGCGAGCGATTTCAGCCGCTCGACGCCGATGCGCAGACGCGGCGCGTAAGAGCCGCCCCGCTCGAACTCCAGCAGATATTTGGCAACCGTCCAGCCGTCATTTTCAGCGCCAACGCGGTTCGCCTTGGGCACCCGCACATTGTCGAAGAACACCTGATTGAACTCATGATCACCTGCGAGCGTGATGATCGGTTCGACGGTGATGCCCGGCGTATCCATGTCGATCAGCACAAAGGTGATGCCCGTCTGCGGCTTGCCGGAGCTGTCCGTCCGCACCAGGCAGAACATCCGGTTGGCCTCGTGCGCATGGGTCGTCCAGATCTTGGTGCCGTTGATGACATAGTCATCTCCATCGCTCTCCGCCTTGCATTTGAGTGAGGCAAGGTCGGAGCCTGATCCGGGTTCGGAATATCCCTGGCACCAGTAGTCTTCGCCAGACAGCATGCGCGGCAGATAGAAGTCCTTCTGCTCCTGCGACCCGTGGCCGATCAGCATTGGCCCGCACATCTGCAGGCCCAGCGGCGACAGGGTCGGCGCGCCGGCGCGGGCGCACTCAGACGAGAAGATATGCCGCTGCGTCACCGTCCAGCCCGTGCCGCCATATTCCTTGGGCCAGCCCGGTGCCACCCAGCCCTTGGCATAGAGCTTCTTGTGCCAGAGCATGTTCCACTTCTTGTCGGTGAAGATGCCGCTGGTCAGCCGGCCTGCCTCCCGCAGCTCATCACTCAGCTCCGCATCCAGAAAGGCACGCACCTCCTGGCGGAAGGCTTCATCGTCCGGGCTGAGGGAAATATCCATGAGAGTGTCTCCGCTGGTGTTTCGTGCTTGTTGTTTTCACCGGCCATTCTAGGATGCGGACGAACGCAAAACCAAATTGAATGATTTTCAGGGAGAAGCACCATGGATCTCGGCCTCAAGGGCAAACGAGCGATTGTTACCGGCGGCACCCGCGGCATCGGTCGTGCCATCGCTGAAACACTGGCCGCAGAAGGCTGCGACGTCGCCATCTGCGCCCGCAATGCTGACCAGATCGCCGACGCCGTGAAGGAAATGGCCGACAGCCACGGCACAAAGGTCTGGGGCGCGACCGCTGACATTGCTGATGCCGACAGCCTCAAGGGCTTTATCGGTGACGCGGCAAAGGAACTCGGGGGCATTGATGTGCTTGTCTCCAACGCATCAGCTTTGGCCATCGGCAATACGGAAGCCGCCTGGAAGAGCGGCTTTGATATCGACATCATGGGCGCCGTGCGCTCCGTCGAGGCAGCCCTGCCGGAACTCAAGAAGTCTGCTGAGGCCAATGGAGACGCCGCCATCATCGCCATCGGGTCCGTGTCTTCCGTCTCCGCCACCGATGCCTCGGCCTATGGGGCGGTCAAGGGCGCCATGGTCCACCTTGTCAAAGGTCTTGCCAAGGAGCTTGCCGGGGCGCATGTGCGTGCCAATGTGGTGTCGCCGGGCACGGTCTATTTCAAGGGTGGCGTCTGGCACATGATCGAGGAAAACATGCCCGACATGTTCAAGACCACCATGGCCCGTAACCCCATGGGCCGCATGGCCACGCCGCAGGACATTGCAAATGCGACGGCGTTCCTTGCGAGCCCCAGATCCTCCTTCACCACCGGCATCAACATGATCGTCGACGGCGCCATCACCGACCGCGTCAACTACTAGGGCTCAGGGTACGCGAGTCTGACAGAGCGGGGATAACTCTAAGGCGACGATTTGTCTGTAGAAGACCGACAGGCAGTGGAGGCTCTTTGCCAGGGTAGGCTAGATCCGCATCTTGGCGCGTGAATCCAGCGCCTCTTCTTTCTCGCGTTTCAGCTCGCGGGAAAGCTCTGCCATCACGTGCTCAAGTTCCGCCGGGGCAACCGTGCCATACGCACCGACAATCCCGGCAATGACCGTAGGCACATAGCGCTGGGGCTCCAGAGACCCGTCGCCGGCCCGCGCGGCTTCTTCTCCGGCGGCGGCAAGTGCCGCGCCGAATGCAGGGCGCAGGCTCTTGGGCAGTCGTGTGCTGTCATAGATCGACTTGAAGATGTCGCCATTGCCGGGCTCCATCGCCGCAGCGACATGGTCCTCGGTTGTTTTGGCCAGGCGGGCGAATGCCATGCGTACGAACCGCAGGTCACCGGAGCACAGCGAGCGCAACAGCATGGTCGGCGTCAGGCGGCCGGCGCGCTGCAGCACACCCACAAACTCTTCGACCTTGCTGTCGTCAGCTTCTTGCGCGGCCATTTCAGCCACAGCCTGCTCCCGGGCGTGCGCCACAAGCTCAGACGCCATTTCTTCGGGCAGGTGTTCCTGCGAAACTAGGAAGCGGCGCATCTCGTTGGCCACGTCGGCTTCAAGCTGGTCTGCCACCACCAGGGAAACACAGTGCAGGCATGTCTCGGCCGTGAGGTTGGGACGCTTGGCCACAAGCACCGGGATACTCTCGTGATCCTGATGATCCGTAAGCGCTTTCTGCAGCGCGTCTGCTGTAATGCGCGCGCCTTCGTTTTCGAGCAGAACGCTCACCACGCTGGAGTTGCCGGTATCGATCAAGGCGCCGGACACCTGCTCTGACACTGTCTGGCGCTGTGCAATGGCAACCTGCTTCGTTTCAACTTCTTCGGCGATGACGGACAGAAGGAGATCGTCCGACAGATCCGGCCAGTGCTGCAGAACCGGCACACTGACTTCAGCCACATCACGCGCCATGCGCTCCGCCATCCCCGACGGCAACAGAGGATAGAGCGCGATCTGCTTGGCAAGGGCTGCGCGCACCAGCGTATCGGCATCATTTGCCATGCGCACGACCACGTCTTCGGCAATGGCGGCTTCCGCACCCTGAAGCCGGCCTTCGGCCATCAACTGGCCGATCTTAGTGACCGCGGACTCGCGATTGACCGGCGAGTTGTCACGCTCAAGCCGCGTCACGTCATCAAGGCCCAGGGAAGATGTCATCGTGCGCCCGCCGCAGTTGAAATGGATTACATCACCTGCAACGTGCCCTGTTTCCGGTAAAAGCGGCGTTAATCACCCGTCAAACCGGGTCCCCTCACGCCGCCGGCTCTTCCGATACCCGCACCAGCAACTTGCCGATGTTTTCCCCGGTAAACAGCCGTTTGAGCGCGGTCGGCGCCGTCTCCAGACCATCCACGATGTCGGTACGGTATTTGAGCTTGCCTTCCGCCAGCCATTGGCCCATCTCCGCCTGGCCTTCCGCAAATCGCTCCAGGAAATCGATGATGATGAAGCCCTCGACCCGCGCCCGTTTCATCAGGACGTTGCGGAACATATAGGGCCCCGGCACATCACCTTCGGCGTTGTAGGTCGAAATCAGGCCGCACAGGGGAATGCGGGCATTTTCGTTGATGAGGGTCAGAACCGCATCCAGAATTTCGCCGCCGACATTTTCGAAGTTGACGTCGATGCCGTTGGGGCATTCGCGCCGCAGTGCGTCGAGCACGTTTTCGGTCTTGTAGTTGATGCAGGCATCAAAGCCGAGATCATCCACCACCCATTTGCACTTTTCGTCCGACCCCGCGATGCCGACAACACGGCACCCCTTGATCTTGGCAATCTGGCCGACAGTGGATCCAACAGCCCCGGCGGCAGCAGACACCACAACCGTTTCACCTGCCTTGGGCTGTCCGATTTCCAGGAGCCCGAAATAGGCCGTCATGCCCGTCGCGCCGAGCACGCTCATGA
>JANQMQ010000657.1 GCA_028279995.1 Candidatus Phaeomarinibacter sp.
TCCGCGCCTACGATCAGCTGCTGCCGAAGTATCCCGACTTGGAACTGGTCGTGATCGGCTCCCTGCGTGAAGGCAACACCTCCAAGGAACTTGAGCGCCGCGGCATCAAGGACAAGGTGAAGTTCGTGTCCGGTGGTCTCACCGACGAAGACATCACCAAGATGTACGCCGAAGCCACCATCGCCATCTCGCCATCAGTTTATGAAGGCTTTGGCTTCCCCTGCGGCGAGGCCATGGCCTGCGGTGCGCCGGTGATCTCAACAGATGGTGGCTCTCTGCCGGAAGTTGCCGGCGATGCTGCTCCGGTGGTGCCCAATTCCAACCCGGACGCACTTGCAGCCGAGATTTCGCGGCTGCTGGATGACAAGAGCCTGCGTGACAGCATCGGCGCTGCTGGCCGTGCACGCATGCTCAAGGAATTCCAATGGAGCCGGACCGCCGAGAACCTCGAAAAAATCTATCTGGAGACTATCGGACGTGCGCACGGTCGACTTCGCCAAGCTTAATCTTCAGGAAGGCGACCGGGTTCTGGACCTTGGCTGCGGCGAAGGACGGCACATGCACGCCGTCTATTTCGCCAAGGACGAGATTCAGGCTGTCGGCGTCGATCTCCTGCTGGAAGACGTGCAAAAGGCCCGCAAGGGCTTTCTGGATTTTCCCGATCTTGATCCCTCCAGTCCGCGCAGCTTCGGTTTCTCCGTCGGCAATGCCCTGAAGCTCCCCTTCGCGGACAACACCTTCGACAAGGTGATCTGCTCGGAAGTGCTCGAACACATCCCGGACTATCTGGGAGCCGTGAAAGAGATCAACCGTGTGCTCAAACCCGGCGGCACATTCGGCGTGTCAGTCCCCCGCTACTGGCCCGAACGCATCTGCTGGGCGCTGTCCGAGGACTATCACAACACACCCGGCGGCCATGTGCGCATCTTTTCCGAAGGTCAGTTGCGCGGCGCGGTTGAAGCACAGGGTCTGTCCTTCCTCCAGCGCCACTGGGCCCACGGCCTGCACTCCCCCTACTGGTGGATCCGCTGCGCCGTCGGCGTAAGGAATGACGAGAACTTCTTCGTCCGCACCTATCACCGCTTCCTCGCCTGGGACATCGTGGACCGCCCGTGGCTCACGCGGATGCTGGAGAAGATCGCAGATCCTCTCATGGGCAAGAGCGTTGTGATGTATTTTCACAAAGCGTCCGAACGTGGGAACGCGTAGTCATGGGCGTACTGCACCTTACCAAGGGCTCCAAGATTCACGATGGCCTGTTTGACGGCGCCGTTGCCCGCATTCTAGAGCTTCAGCGCGAAGACGGCTCCATCCCCTGGTATGACGGCGGCGTCTTCGACCCGTGGAACCACACCGAAGCCGCCATGGCGCTCGATGTGATGGGCGAACGCGATGCGGCCGTACGGGCGTACCAGCACCTCGTCGACATCCAGCTCGAAGACGGCTCCTGGTGGATGGAAATGGGATCAGCCGTACCGCTGGACGAGGGCGAGCAGCGCTATACAGGCGAGGGTGAACAGGAAAAGAAGTTCGAGCGTGATACCAACAGCGCCGCCTACATCGCCACTGGCATCTGGCATCACTATCTGCTGACACAGGACAGAGACTTCCTGCAGCACTTCTGGCCGACAGTCGAAAAAGCTTTCGACTTTGTTGTCAGCCATCAGTCAGAGCACGGGGAAATCCGCTGGGCGTCGCGTGACACGGACGCCCCCGACGATGCCCTCATCACAGCCAGTTCCTCAATCCATAAAAGCCTTGAGCACGCGGCTCACATTGCAGCCACACTCGGACATATGGACCTGACACAAAAGTGGATCGCCTCACGCGAAGCGCTGGGCGATGCCCTGCGCAACAAGCCCCATCGGTTTGACCGGACGTGGGAGCCGAAAGACACCTTCTCCATGGACTGGTACTACCCGGTGCTCGGCGGCGCGTTCACCGGCGAAGCCGCCTACGCCAAGATCGCATCGCGCTGGGACGAGTTCGTGCAGGACGGCATGGGCTGCCGCTGTGTCGTCCATGAACCGTGGGTAACCGTCGCAGAATCCGCAGAGCTGTGCCTCGCCCTCCTGGGCATGGGTGATCGTCCCCGGGCCGAGCAGATGCTGTCCTGGCAGCACCAGCACCGCGATGACGCAGGCGCTTACTGGATGGGCATTCAGACCGAAGTCGACAAACCATGGCCAGCGGAAAAGCCCGCCTGGACAGCCGGCGCCGTCATTCTGGCAGCTGATGCGGTCACGCAATCAACAGCGGCCTGCAATGCCCTGATAGACCATACCCTGCCCGACCTGTCAGGCCTCGATGCGTCGCAGAATCGCCAGCGTCTCAATCAGCGCTAGCCCGCGAAACAGGCCTGACGCAAGAGCCAGCTCATAGACTTCATAAGGTGGCCGCCCGCCCGTCTCCGGGTCGGGGTGCACATCATGAATGGCCAGCACCCCACCGGGCGCAACCATCGGCGCAAAGGTGCGATAGTCCGTCAAAGCTGCGTCGAGCGTGTGCCCGCCGTCAATGAACACCATGCCCAGTGGCTGCTTCCAGACGCGCGCAAAATGCGCCGCCGACGTGGCGACCGGTATCACCACATCCTCAAGTCCCGCGTCCCGCATCGTCTTGCGAAAATGCGGCAGCGTATCCATGCCGCCATGACCGTCCGCCAGGTCAGGGTCATGGAACATCTGCCCCGGCTGGTTTTCCTCAGAGCCACGGTGATGATCAACCGCAAGCACCTGGCCACCGCCTTCACGGGCTCCCAGCCCCAGATAAACCGTGGATTTCCCGCAATAACTACCGATTTCCAGAATCGGTCCGATGGAAGCGCTGGCTGTCGCATATGCGCGCAAGGCCTGGCCTTCTTCCGGCGCCAAGAAGCCTTTCACCGCCTCAATATCAATCGGTAAATCACCTTTGCTCATATCAACCATTCAGAAACTTCAATTGGGGACTATGGACGCAACAACATATCGCAGCTGCAGAAAAAGACCGGGGCCGGAAAATGGCGGATTCACAGAGCAAAGCCGAAGCCAAACTTAAGATCATCCGCGAGACGCTGGAAGCAATGAGTAACAGCATTGCCAGCACACGCAAGGAAATCAGCGCCCTCAAGGACCCCGATGAAGCAAATGCACGGGTCGACGAAGCGACCGGCGAACTTGATGCCATCGTCAAGGCGACCGAAGGTGCAACATCCTCCATTCTCGAGGCTGCTGAGAAGATGGACGACATCGCGGCCCGCGTCGGCGAACTGGACGGCGGCAGCAAGGCCGCAATGGCTGAAAGCGAAGCCATCGGCGAACTGACCGCTGAAATCTTCATGGCCTGTTCCTTTCAGGACATCACCGGCCAGCGCATCAGCAAGGTCGTTGCTGTACTGAAGGAACTGGAACAGCGCACCTCGGACCTTCTGGGTGATTGCGGTCCCAAGAAAGACACCCGCCCCGACGCCCACCTTCTCAACGGCCCTGCAGCCGAAGGCGAAGGCATTGATCAGGACGCGGTCGACGCAATGTTTGCCTGAGGCAAACTCGGTCAAACCAACAGTGTTAATGAATGCCAAACAGTCTGTGAGAGACCGGCAATATTAACTTGATCTTTGATCATTTCTGCGACGCTCGAAACTGAAGCGGCGTAGATGATCAAAGGTGAAATCCCATGCGGAGCCAACAGCTTAGACTCGAGAGCAACGCAACGTGGCAGCCCCACGGCAGTGCCCCCGCATTGTCCGATGCTCAACTCGTTTTGGCCTTTATGGATCCACAGCTCGGGGATGCGACGGCAGCCATGGGGGACCTTGAGGCGCTGTACCCTCACGCTGATGTCATTGCATGTAGTAGCGGCGGGGAAATTTCCGGTATCGACGTGATGGAAGGCGCAGCAGTTGCAACGGCACTCGCCTTTGACAGCACACCCACACGTCTTGCCACCGCCATGATTGAAACCGCGTCAGACAGTTTCAACGCGGGACAAAAGCTGGGCCGGCAACTTGAGGGCGAGGATCTTGCCGGTGTCTTCGTGATCTCGGAAGGGTTACGCGTCAACGGCAGCGAACTGGTCCGGGGCCTGCGCGATCATATCGGTCACGCCATACCGATTACCGGTGGCCTCGCGGGCGATGGTGCTGACTTTGGTGTCACACGCGTTGGCGCCAATGAGCCTCTCACACCGGGTCGCATCGCTGCCATCGGTCTATACGGCAAGGCCATCCGCATGGCTCACGGCAATGCCGGCGGCTGGGAGGAATTCGGTCCACAACGCCGCATCACGCGCAGCTGCGACAACGTCCTGTATGAACTCGACGGCCAGCCAGCTCTTGATCTGTACAAGAAATATCTCGGAGATGCCGCCCACGACCTGCCCGCCAGCGGACTGCTTTTCCCATTGAAGATATGCAGAGGCGGCGACCACGCGTGTGAGGAGCATGATGCAGTCAGGACGATTCTTGCCACCAATGAAGATGACAAAAGCCTGACATTCGCAGGCGACATCCCTGAAGGTGGAAGCGCGCAGCTGATGATGGGCAACTTTGAACAGCTGATTTCGGGGGCTGGTGATGCAGCTGCCCGCGCCATGCCGGGCTGGTCCTGTGATGCCGCCAACAGCGTTGGCATCCTCATAAGCTGCATTGGCCGCAAGCTGTTGCTGGGTCAGCGCGCTGCTGAAGAGGTCGAAGCGGTTGCCGACTGCCTGAAAGGTATGCCCACCATCGGGTTCTACTCATATGGTGAGCTGTCACCGCATACGGCCTCCGGCATCTGTGAGCTTCATAACCAGACAATGACCATCACGCTTCTGGGTGAGGCATGACGCGACCACCATCAAACAACGGTGAGGTAGCGTTGCATCCGTTGCTGGTGCGTCAGTTGCGGCGTGCACAGAACGTGGACGGACACGTTGATCAGGCAGAGCTTATCAAGCTGGTTGATGCCGCCTATCGCGAGAACGACGCCACATCTGCCCGCAGCCGACATGCCACAAAGCTCATGTCGGACGAGATGCTTGAGCTGAATCAGGCCCTCGAAGAAGAAGCCGAAGCCACGTTTCATGCCATCATCTCAAGTGTCGATGAAGGCGTCATTCTCGCAACACCAGACCTTGTCGCGGAATTCGCGAACAGCGCCGCGGAGACCATTCTTGGGTACGACTCGATAGAGATAGGTGGCAAGAGCCTTCACTCTTTCCTGCCAACCCTCAAGATCGGGGCCGGCGAACAGAGCCTGGTGGCGAAACACCGTGATGGATCAGACCTCTTCTTGATCATAACCCTGAGCACCATCAGTCGAAGCTCAACACCCCATGTCATCTGTGTGCTGAAGGACATGACCGCACAGCACGAGAAGGAAATGGAACTGACCACAACCAGCGCCCGCCTGCAGGCGGTTCTGGACAATGTGGGCCACGGCATCATGATGGTCGACCAGACAGGCATGATCACGGCATGGAACCGTCGGCTGTGCGACGTTCTGCTTCTCGACCCGGACTTCGT
>JANQMQ010000677.1 GCA_028279995.1 Candidatus Phaeomarinibacter sp.
TCATGCTGTGACCCTATTGGCTGGATTGACGTGACTTCAGTCATAGCGCGCTGTTTTGAAAGAATTATCATCACTACAGTAAGAAAGTCTTTGAGGAAAATCTGACGGACACCCAGTTTTCGTATAGGGATGGCTGTAGTCGCGCGGACGCCTTAATTCAAATACAGTATAACTATTTAAAAGCACTTGATAATAAGGATTGTAACTATGTCAGCTTTTTGCAATGGATTTTTCAAAAGCCTTTGTTAATGTGTAACACTCATTAGTACCTTTATGTCCAGTGATAAGGTGTTTGTGTAAAGAGGGATACCAACAACCAGATGTAAATTACGTTTTTAGATTCAATAGTTCTACCCAAGCTAACTTATTGTTTTACCATATACACCTCCTCAACACCAGAATTAGGTATGGTCATGAATTTTCTACAGCGTAGCTGCTTTAAACGCAAATACACATCTTATCAAATTAACTTATATGACTTCTTAGAAGAAACAGATCGCGCGCTATTTAAGAAGATCTCCAGTGCGTATGCCCGACCACCCTTTGTATCCCTCCCTTCCCAAAACAAAAGAAAGTTCTGTGCGCCTCCGAATTCCTAGCAGCCAACTCCCTTGAGTCAATACCCAGCGTTTTAAAAATAGTGTTATTTAATGGGCTTTTTTAAAATATGAAGTAGCAATTTTTAATGTAAAATGGTTTTAATGTTTTCAATAGTTTATACGGAATGTAAAGCTTTTTATCCCTTTTAGCTTTTCAATACACCACTTTCGTGTACCAAAACCCCTCACTTTCAAAATCATGCCAAGTGCACCACCTTTCTTGTGAAATTGAGTTTTATTTGCATGAGAGTGAAAAATTATTTCCATATCAAAGGCTGAGCACTTAACCTCGTTTTGATACAGAGGCCCAGGGGAAACTAGGAAATGGCCTGTTGCTTTTAACTGTAACTGCTCTTAGTTTTCAGCATGTATATTTGCTTAAAACATCACCGGATTTTAGATCTTTAACAGTATATAAATATAATCCTGTTGCAATTGCCTGATCATCTGCAGTAACCAAATCCCAGGCATGCTCACATCGTTGGGCGCCGAAAGTCGTCTCATGATCACCACCCACCCTTCAGCCATCCTCCGCGAAGGTGACGCTCGCAGAGCAGACGGGATGCGACGCGATTTCATCCGCGACCTCTCGATCGCGCGAGCCGCCACAAGGGGGCTGCCCCCCCGACACGCCTGACTGGTCCAGCGTCTCGACTCCCTCTAGGCTGCTCGCAAGACGTAGGGGAACAAAAATGAAAAAGCACCAATCAGCAGCCGGCATCAAGAAGGCTTGGCTGCACTGTGTTCTGGCCGGTCTGGCCGTGCTGGCGATTGCGGTCATCATCACACCGAAATTTCCCGCCGACAGCGCGGGCATGTCGCCGGGATACGGCGCACCGGTTATCGCCTTTGAGATGGCCCGCTCCGTCGCTGACCTGCACGCCGTCTTCGGTACGCCGGACGATCCCGAACGGGCCCGCCGCATCGCCATGATGGATGACGGCAATATCTGGGACTTCCCTTTCATGATCGCCTATGGCCTGTTTATCGCGCTGTTCCTACGCGCCGCGGGCAAGGCAAGCGGCAACTCGCTCTGGTATCTGCTGGCCATGCTGGGGATTGTCGCCGGTGCCGCGGACGCCATCGAGAACAACATCCTGCTGGGCCTGACCGCCGACCTTGAAGCCGCCAACGACATCGGTCTGCTCGCCTACCCCGTGTGGACCAAATTCTTCAGCATCATGATCACCGGTGTCGCAGGCGGCATCGTTGTCGCCACCCAAGGCCGCCACTTCTGGCGCATCCTCGGCGTGGTCGCCGCCGCCAGTGCCCTGCTCGTGCTCGTCAGCTTCTACGACCCGGCCACCTATGGCGCGCTGCTCGGCCTGGGCGTCACCATCTGCTGGATCATCATGCTCGTCTTTGCGATCACGCGCTGGCGGCAGGCTGCTCCGAACAGCGCACGGTGACCAACAGCATCGAGGTTCAACAGGTGGCCGCAACGTCGCCCGGCTTTAGTCAGCCTGCAGCTCAGCGCTGAAAAGGACATTGACGCAATGGGCTGACCAGTCCTGCGGGCTTTCGTAGGGCGTATCCGTCAGCCTCAGACGCGTGCGCACCCAGCGCAGTCCTTCCCACATGCAGACGAGATGATCGGCAAGGTCTTCCGCGCTGACATCTTGAGAGACAAAGCCCTTCGCCTGGCCATGGGCAATCAGATGGGTAAGATCGTCGTGCCCCTTGCCATAAGCACTGTCATAGAACCCTTGGGCCAGCTCCGGGTTGCCACGCGACTCTTCATGAATCATGCGGTCCAGCTGGATGCAGAAAGGTGAGTTGAGAAGCGTCAGCAGACGCGTGCCATAGCCGGTCAACGCCGCCCAGAACGCTTCTTCCGTATCCGGACTTGTGTCGATCTTGAGATCGAACAGATCCCCTTCCTGCGACACAACTGCGGTGAGAACGCCCACCATGTCGCCGAAATACTTGTAGAGCGACGTTTTCGAGGTGCGCGCCTCCTTGCAGAGCAGGTCGCCTGACACAGCGGAAAACCCGCGTTCCATGAACAAGCGGCGCGCTGCTTCGAGAATGCGTTGCTCTGTATCAAGGCGCGAAACCGGCCCGCGCGGATCTTTCAGATTCTGGCTCATACCCTCAGATATCGCGATCTCCCAAAAAAAATCCAGTGCGCCCTTGTCAGGTTGACTTTCTATCCTAAGTACGGCTTCGTATCAATGATACTGATACGTATCATAGCGTGGGAAGGGAGCCTTCAATGTTGAAATCGGAGTCGCGGGATACGCTCGGCCGGGCATCTGCGGAATGGAGCATCAAGTGGCGGTGGGTTCTGATCCCGCTGACAATTCTGGTCGTCATTGCAACCTCCTATGGCGCGTCGACCCTGAAATTTGCCGGCGACTATCGGGTCTTCTTTGGCGCAGACAATCCGGACTTCATCGCCAACGAACAGGCCCAGGGCACGTTCGGCAAGCCGGACAATGTGGCCTTCGTCCTCATCCCCGCCAGTGGCGACATCTACACAGACGAGACACTCCGCGCGGTTCACCGGCTGACAGAACTGTCCTGGAGCCTGCCCTATGTGTCACGCGTGGACAGCCTGACCAACTTCCAGAACACGGTAGGTGAGGAAAACGATCTCATCGTCGAGGACCTGCTCTGGAGCCCGGATGAACTCTCGCCCGACAGGATCGAGTACATCAAAGACGTGGCAACCAGCGAACCGCTGGTGAATGGCTTTGTCGTTTCCCGAGACGGGGGCGCAACCATCGTCAATGCCGTGGTGCAAATTCCCGGTGACGTCCAGACGGGCGCCTCCACGGTGGCGGCGAAGGCACGGGACATCCGTGCAGAATTGCTCACTGCCTTTCCCGACAACGAGATTCACATCACAGGGGTGGCAAGCCTGAGCGCAGCCTTCGAAGAAGCAGGCGTACGGGACAGCTCGACGCTCATTCCGCTTGTCTACGTCTTCATCCTGGTCGTGATGTTCATTGCCCTGCGCTCTGTCAGCGCTGTGTTTGCAAGCCTCACGGTCATCGCACTCTCCACCCTCTTCGGGATGGGGATCGGTGGGTGGATG
>JANQMQ010000680.1 GCA_028279995.1 Candidatus Phaeomarinibacter sp.
GGAACTTCCGGGTCGAACACCCAAAGCTCTTCACCCGTGCGCGCGTCCAGCGCATGGGTGATCCCCCAGTTGCCGGTGAGGAACATGTAGCCGTCCACCACGATGGGCGACGCTTCAAGGCCACGGTTCGTGTACATCTCATAGGACCATGCGAGGCCAAGGTCGGAGACATTGTTCGCATTGATCTGATCAAGCGGCGAGTAACGCTGCTCCGAGAAGGTCCGGCCATGGGCCAGCCAGTTATGCGGCTCGTTGTCAGCGGCAATGATGCGCGCTTGGGTAATCTTGGTCGCATCCTCAACAGCGGGTGCGGCTGCTTCAACCGGGGCAGACTCAGCTTCAACCGCCTCAACCGACCGGGTCTCTTCAGCCATTGTCTCAGGTGCGGCGGCCACGGGCGCGGCAGCTTCAGGCGCCGGACTCCTGTCTGGTCCAAGCACCAGAGCAGAGACAACAAAGACAGCACCAATCGCAAGACCAGCGATGGCTGGGGTCACAGACCCCGGGCCTTTCCAGTAACTCATACGTTTCCCCCTCCAAGGGTTTTCTTGGGACAGGCGGGATACTGGCCGGTCGGCCACTCCCCAAACCACGCCCAATCAGGCAGGGCCGCCGTTCAGCCAGCGGCGTTCTTCTTAGGTTTCGATAAGGAAACTAGCGCGGCTTTTGTGCTTGGGAAAGCGGGAGCAGAAATACGAATCCCACATACGCATAATTTTTGTGCATTGCGCTAGTGGTGCCCGTATTTTGTGCACAATTCCTGATCAAATGCTGATCATTGAGTCACCGGCACATTAAATTTGCCCATCAATTCAACAGCTTAGACGTTTTTCTCGAGTCTGGCACGCTTCATGATTCCTTAACCGCGCCTGGGGGGCTGGGGCGCACGTCTTTGCGCGTTTCTCCGGGAAGAAATCAACGGCAAGCCGGACCTGATCCGGATGCCATCCAACCGGCCAACGATAAACGGCCACATCGACGTGAAGGAGGCCCAATGAAACTGGTAATGGCAGTCATAAAGCCGTTCAAACTGGACGAAGTCCGCGAGGCCCTGACCTCGCTCGGCGTTCAGGGTCTGACGGTGACGGAAGTAAAAGGCTTCGGGCGGCAGAAAGGCCACACCGAAGTTTACCGCGGCGCTGAATACGCCGTGAGCTTCCTGCCGAAACTCAAAATCGAAGTCGTGATCAAGGACGAGCAGGTCGAACAGGTAGTGGAGAGCATCGCCTCCAACGCCAAGACCGGCCAGATCGGCGACGGCAAAATCTTCGTGTACCCGATCGATCAAGTCATGCGCATCCGCACCGGCGAGACCGACGGCGACGCGCTCTAAGAGATTTCGTGTGAGAGGAGAAATCTAAACATGGATAACCTGAAGAAACTCTGGGGCCTCGCCATTGCGGCAGCCCTCACAAGCGTGATGCTGGTGGATCCAGCACTCGCGCAGGAAGAGGCACTGCCCTCAACCTCACCTGAAGAAGCCTACTTCGTCTTCAACACTTTGCTGTTCCTCATCGGCGGCTTCCTCGTCATGTGGATGGCAGCCGGCTTTGCCATGCTCGAAGCAGGCCTTGTACGGTCCAAGAACGTGGCCATGCAGTGCACCAAGAACATCGCGTTGTTCTCGATCGCCGGTCTCATGTACTGGCTGGTTGGTTACAACCTGATGTATGACGGCGTCGACGGTGGCTACCTCGGCTCCTTCACTTGGTTCGCTCACCCTGAGCATGGTGCTGAAGACATCACCTATGCCGCTGGCACGTCAGACTGGTTCTTCCAGATGGTGTTCTGCGCAACCACTGCGTCCATCGTGTCCGGTACGGTTGCTGAGCGCATCAAGCTATGGCCGTTCCTGATCTTCGTTGCCATCCTGACCGGCTTCATCTACCCGATCCATGCTTCCTGGCAGTGGGGCGGTGGCTGGCTCTCA
>JANQMQ010000695.1 GCA_028279995.1 Candidatus Phaeomarinibacter sp.
TTCGCTGATTGTCGGCTTCCTCGACCTGCAGGCCAGTCAGGCCCAGAACCGCTTCTACAACGAACTCGAGGAATGGCTGTCCACCGTCACCCGCCTGGAAGCGTCCGGTGAGGACGACAGCCCGTTGCTCGGCGAGCTGGCCAAACGGCTGGATGACATGCAGCGCGAGCTCGGCGGGTCATCCGGCGAACGGTCTGCAACCACCGCATCTCTCATGGCCCTGACAGAACGGCTCACCATCCTGTCTGATCAGATGCGCTCGGAAAGCCAGCTGCTCAATCAGGTTGCCAGTAACCAGGCCGACCTGAAGCCCGTTCTTGAGCAAATTGCAAAACTCGCCGCCCAGAATAACAGCGACAGGAGCTAGCAGATGGCTCTTGCCTCCCGCCGCATCCGTCAGGGGCAGGCTGACTACTGGCCCGGCTTCGTCGATGCCATGGCCACCCTGCTGCTGGTCATCATCTTCCTGCTGTCGATCTTCATGCTGACCCAGTTCTATCTGAGCCACGCCATCAGCGGAAAAGACTCGGTCCTTGAATCCCTGCGCGCGCAGATCAGTCAGCTGACGGACTTGCTGGCCCTTGAGCAGCTGCGCACCAGCGAACTTGAGACGTCGCTCACAGCGATGACTGCATCCCTGGCCAGCGCCGAGGAAGAACAGACACGCCTTGCAAGCCTGTTGCGAAGCGCTGAAGCCGGCGGCGAGGAAGCAAATGCCCTGCGCGCGGAACTGACGGAGCAGGAAAGACTGACCGCAGAAGCACAGGCCCAGGTTGAACTGTTCAACCAGCAACTGGCCGCCCTGCGCAGCCAGCTTGCAAGCCTTGAAGCGGCACTGGAAGCCGCTGAGGCCAAGGACAAGGAAAGCCAGGCGCAGATTGCTGACCTTGGCCGCCGTCTCAATTCGGCGCTGGCCCAGAAGGTACAGGAACTGGCCCGTGCCCGGTCGGAGTTCTTTGGACGACTTCGCGTTGCTCTGGGCAACCGAGACGATATCCAGATTGTCGGCGACCGGTTTGTCTTCCAGTCGGAAGTTTTCTTTGATTCAGGCTCCGCCGCCCTCAACCCCGCAGGTCAGACCGAACTCGACAAGATCGCATCCGCCATCCGTGAGATATCTGGTGACGTGCCTGACGACATCAACTGGGTCCTGCGCATCGACGGCCACTCGGACTCACAACCAATCTCGACGCCGGAGTTTCCCTCCAACTGGCACCTGTCGGCAGGCCGCGCCATCTCGGTCGTGCGCTATCTGACGGACCAGGGCGTGCCGCCCAACCGCCTGCTGGCAGCAGGCTTCGGTGAGTTCCAGCCCCTTGCAGCAGGCGCAACCGCAGAAGACCTGCGCCGCAACCGCCGCATCGAGTTCAAACTCACTGAACGCTAGGCATGCCCGCTCATGGGCGCCCTACGGCAACGGGCAGACCAGCACTCCGGCTTCGAATACAGCGCCTACAACCAGCGTATCTGCACTGACGGCTCCCACACTTGAGGCCGACAGCTTGCCGCTGAGGTCCACCAGCACCTCATCCACAGCGCCACTTTCTGGATCAACACGGATCACCTGCGACGGTGCCACCGCAGCCGGGTCACCCGCATGCGCGAGAAAATCGAACACCCTGGGATGCGCCCCGATCCAGAGCGCTCCGTCTTCCGCCATCTCGATATTGTCCGGACCCGTATCAACCGGAATGGTTTTGGTCTGCGTCAGCGCCCCTGTTTCCATGTCACGGTCATAGACGCCGACCTGACGGGCCAGAACCTCAGCGATATAGACCGTGCGGCCATCCGCACTGACATTCACGCCATTGGCGAAATTCAGACCCGACACCTCAACGCGCCCCTCGGACCCGTCCCAGTAGACCGCGCTGGCCAGCGGCAGAGCCAGATAGGTCTCAAGCAGGCCGAGAAACCCGTCGGGATAGCCGCGATCATTGGAGGCGTAGAACCGTTCCGCATCAACGGCCACCAGATCATTGGGTGAGTGCATGGCATCGAACGTCACACCTTTGACATGCGTCAGCGCACCGCCGGCACCCACGTCAAAGATTTCGACCACATGTCCACCGCCCTTCGGGTGATTGATGACAAACAGCCGCTTGTCACCATCAACACCGCTCCAAAGGCTGATGCCATGAGGGCGGAAATCATCCGGTGCATCAGTGGACACCAGCGCCGGTGGTAC
>JANQMQ010000704.1 GCA_028279995.1 Candidatus Phaeomarinibacter sp.
GATTTCGGCGCGTTCGGTAGCGAAGCCCAGACCCCCCATATTGATGCGCTGGCTGAGCGCGGCGCCCTGTTCAAGCAGTACCGCACGTCCCCCCTGTGCGCACCGACCCGGGCCATGCTGCTCACCGGCATGGACAATCACCTGACCGGCGTTGCCACTATTCCGGAAGTCCTGCCGGACGAGCACAAGGGCCAGCCGGGATATTCCATGTCCCTTGAGCCGAATGTGCTCACCATCGCCGACCGTCTCCGCAGCACCGGCTACCGCACCTTGATGAGCGGCAAGTGGCATCTGGGCGAAGCGCCAGAAGAGATGCCGCAAAACCACGGCTTTGACCGGTCATTCGCTCTTGCGGCCTCCGGTGCGGACAATTGGGACGACAAGTCCTACATGCCCTACTACCACGATGCCCCGTGGTTTGAGGACGGCGCACCAGCCGATCTACCGGAGGATTTCTATTCGTCCGAATTCATCGTCGACAAGATGATCGACTATCTTGATGAGACGGATCCGGACAAACCTTTCTTCGCCTATCTGCCGTTCCAGGCGATCCATATTCCCGTTCAGGCTCCGCCGGAATTCACCGCCAAGTACAAGGGCGTCTATGACGATGGCTGGCATGCCCTGCGCGAGGTCCGCCATCAACGCGCACAGGAACTGGGGCTTATCCCCAAAGGCACCCCGTTGGGACCGATGCCGGACACAGCGCGCGCGTGGACCAGCCTGAGCGAGGAGGACCGCGCACTGTACGCCGCCCGCATGGAAGTGAACGCCGCCATGCTTGATGCCATGGACTTCCACATCGGCCGATTCATCGATCATCTCAAGGACGCAGGGACCTACGACAACACCATCTTCGTGGTGACATCCGACAATGGCCCCGAACCGTCCCGCGGCGACAATGACTGGCGTCTGGACGTCTGGATGAGCCTCAACGGCTATCATGCCGGCATGGATGGTTTGGGGGAACGGGGCAGCTGGGGATTCATCGGGCCTGAATGGGCCAACGCCGCCGCGTCACCAGGCGCCCTCTTCAAGTTCTACGCAACCGAAGGCGGCATCCGCGTGCCACTGATCATTGCCGGGCCCGGCGTTGATCCCATACGCGTGTCCTCGCCCGCGATGGTCACAGACATAACGCCAACCCTTCTGGACTGGCTCAACATCGATGAAGCGGCATCTCCTGCAAAACCCATGACCGGGCGCAGCCTGCTGCCGGTGCTCACGCGCGAAACCGAAAGTGTCTATGCGCCCGATGATGTGCGGGCCATTGAAGTCTCCGGCAACTCTGCACTCTACAAAGGCGACTACAAGATTACACGGAGCATGCCGCCGGTCGGTGATGGAAAGTGGCGGCTCTTCAATCTCGCAACCGATCCAGGTGAAACTCGGGACCTGAGCGCCGGCCAGCCCGACACCCTCAATGACCTGCTTGCCGAATTTGATACCTACGCCGCCCGCACCGGCCTTCTCGCCATGCCAGAGGGTTACAATTCTCTTGAGCAGATCACGGCGAATACCCAAGCAAGACTGGCGCAGAGATACGGAACAACGGTCATCGTCATGACTCTGGCGCTGATCATGGTGATACTGGCCGCCGTCTTTGGCATTCGCCGAATGCGCCGCTGAAAACACCAAAGCGCCCAACAAGCCGAAACAGACCGGGAGCCCGAAGCAGATGCATGTCTATGGCTGCAAGATTTCCTACTACACCGGCAAGGTGGAAACCTATCTGCGCTATCGCTCAGTTCCCTATGACTACTCGCCGACGGTCGGGAACGAAAAGAAGCTGATCGCCGGTGCCGGCGTCGTACAAATGCCCGTCGTCCAGCACACCGATGGTCGATGGATGACGGATTCAACGCCTATTCTTGCCGCGCTTGAAGCTGAGCAGTCCGAGCCGACGATTTACCCGGATGATCCAGCACTGCGGTTTGTCGCCCTGTTGATTGATGACTACGCGGATGAATGGCTGTGGCGTCCGGCCATGCACTACCGCTGGAGCTACGAGGCAAGCAGACGCTACGCCGCCCATTCGCTGTACGAAGACCTGATCAAAGGTACGCGCAATATCCCCGCCGTGCTGGCCCGCCGGTTTCTTACCCGCCGCCAGCTGGGCAACTTCGTGAAGGGCGATGGCGTCACAGCCGACACCTGGGATCACGTGGAAGGCGCGTACCTCAATGCGCTTGATCTGCTCCAGGCGATCTTTGAACAGCGCCCCTTCATTCTAGGTGAGACGCCGACCATTGCCGACTTCGGCATGATGGCGCCGATGTTGCGGCACTTCAGCCAGGACCCGACCCCGGCGGAAATCATGCGCGCGCGGGCACCGGCAGTCTATGAGTGGGTCGCGCGCATGTGGAACACCAAGGCCCGCTCCGGCGACCAGGGCATCATCAAGCAGATCGATGCGGCGCTCAGAGCCCTGCTCGTGGAGGTTTGCGAAACCCATCTTGCGCAACTCCGGCAGAACGCCAACGCAGTGACGCAAGGGCAGGCGCGCTACGACCAGACCATACAGGGATGCGCCTACCAGCAGGTACCGTCGTCCCGCTACCGTGTCTGGTGCCTTGAAGAACTCCGGCGCGAATGGAATGACCTGACGGTGGAGGCACAAACGGCACTCAGGTCGACCCTGCCCGCAGACGCATCAATCCTCTGGGATGACACGCCATTCGCACCATCGAACTATGACGTCGAACGCAGGGCCCCGTTCAACAAGGCAATAAATGTCTTTGGCAAAGGCCTGCCACCCGGCTAGGCCGCGTCCAGTTTTTCCCGGATCATGTCTGACAGGCCCAGCGCCATGGCGCCGGCAATGTTGCTGTCCGGCTTGGTGTCCGCCTGATGTTGCAGGCAGGGGGAAAAGCACGCCTTGAACCCATCGCGCGGATGGGCTTCGAGGATTGATGCCAGCGACAGAGGCGGAACCTCGTCCAGCTTCATGCCGAAGAGATCAAGACCGGCACCGAAATGCAGCATCGCAATTTCCGGGACGTGTTTGCCGGCAATACCTGCAGATGTGTGCAGCGCAATCGCATTGTGGACTAGTTCAGCGCGCGCCTCGGCCTCGCCCTGATCAAGACAGAACCTATGCGCCAGACGCGCGCCGACCCACTCGAACGACCCGGGATCATCCGCGTGCTTCTCTGACAGGCCAAGGTCATGAAGCATGGCGGCGAGGAAAAACGTCTCTTTGTCGAGCTTCAGGCCGTTGCGCGCTGCCAGCACCGCCCCAAAGCAATATGTCCGGTATGAATGGCGTACGATAAAGCCCGGACACAGGGCTTCCACCGTCTGCACCGCGCGGCATGCCAGATCACTGTCAGGAATCTTCCAGTCGTCCGGGACAATGTCTTCAAGACGCTTGAGCCCCAGCCGCAATGCCAGGCTGCGCAGATTGCCCCCTATGCCGGAACGCACAAACCGTGAAATCAGAACAGGCTTGGCCGCACGACCGGGGTCGGGAATAAGGGTCATAGCGATGCTCCTTCAGCCCGCGTATGGAAGCGGTTGTTCTGCGTGAAAACGGCAAGGACGATGTTCCAGGCATCAAGAATGAGGCTGATGCCCATGGTCACGACGACG
>JANQMQ010000517.1 GCA_028279995.1 Candidatus Phaeomarinibacter sp.
CATGGCCCCCCGCCGACCCGCAGGCCCAACCGTCCCCCGCTACCTTCACACCGTCCGTCACACCGTCCGTCACACCGGCCGGGCCGCAGCCGGCAAAGGATGATGGCCGCCAGTGGCGTCTGGGCGATGTGCTATCCGCCGCGCGCGCCAGAGAAGACCGCACGGCAAACGTGCCGCGCGCCGCGCACCACATCATCGAAACACTTCAGTCCCTGTCGATCGACATAGACCGGGCACTGGAAGAAGAACCACCGCTCGATTTGTGGAAACGCTACCGCAACGGCGAACGCAATGTGTTCACCAAGCGTCTGGCCGGGCTCAAGGGCAAGGAGACGCATACGCGCATAGCCGATCGCTATCAAAGCAACGCCGAGTTCCGCGATGATGCCGACCGCTACATGGCGCAGTTTGAAGCCATGCTGAATGATGCAGCCGAGAGAAACCCCGATGGGCTTCTGGCGGAAACCTATATGTCATCCGATACCGGCAAGGTCTATGCGCTGCTCGCGGAAGCCACCGGCCGCATAGGCTGATGCGACAGCTGCACAGCCCGGCCTAGCTGGCCGGCACGGCTGCTTTGCTCGTTTCAGCGGCCCATATCACAATCTCTCTGACCATCTGCTGCGTGGCGATGTTCATTGCTGCCACAACATCGCCGACGGCATCCGATGCCGCCATCTGCCTGGCTTCAAACATCTGCCCGTCCAGCACCTGCCGCCCATCCAGCCAAATGACTTTCGCGCTTAGCCGGACAACAACTTCCGGCGTGACCGGCCCCTCACCCGAGGACGTCACCCGCGCCTCGAAGTCGCGCAGGTCACTGATGAGCGAGACCGTCGGCCGCACGGAAACCGACTGCCGTGAGGCGGACATCTGCAGGCCCGCATTCTCGAATGTCTCGACAATCAGATCCTGCAGCAGGCGCGGCGCCCGGTCTGTCCAGCGCGCACCGGTGAAATACTGAAGCGCATGGGGACCTGTGTAGATAGCGATGCGGTCTGTATCCAGCGCCCGTTCGGCCACCGGCTCCTCAACCAGCATCTGCCAGGTTGCACCGGTCATCGGCGCGGAAAACTCAGAAGGTGCTTTGAGGCCATAGAGGGTGTTTGGCGTATCACCGCCGGGCAGAATACCCGCGCATCCAGCCAGCAGGCTGGCCAGCGCCCCGACTGCCAGCACACGCAACGCACTTGGCATGACATCCAAGGTTTTCATGCTCAATCCAAACAAGCTCAATTGCCATACTCCGCAGGCTCGTCTCCGAGCAGGAATTCAGTTGGGTTTCTTTCAAGTTCCACGACCAGCCGGTCAACGGAACTGATCATCCGGCGGGTATCCCGCAGCAGGCGGTCCACCTCAGGCACACTGCTGTTGGACAGCTGCTCAAGCGCCGGACGCGCCTCAATCACAAGTCCACGGGCATCTTCCGCGAGAGCGCCATAAGCGCCGGCAGCAACTTCGATTTCCCCGACGGCCCCGTTCATCTTTTCGGTGATTTCGGCAATCTGCTCGGTCGCCGTCGCCAGATTCTTGATGATCTGGTCGATCTCCTCATGGTTGGAGGCAATCGTTCCCGACACAGTTTCAACATCCCGCACCGTGGCCGACAATTGCCCCTCATTCTCTCCAAGGAGCCGGTCGATCCGCACCAGAAGATCATTCGCTGCCGTCAGCACCAGTGGCGCTGATGTAATCAACTGCTGAACCGCCGAGCGGTCCGCAACAATCACCGGGTATTCATTGTCGCCTTCCGCAAGCAGAGGTGCGCTGCGGGTTGTCCCGCCGGTGATCTCGATGAAGGCAACACCCGTAATACCCTGGAACTCGAGCCGCGCCTGACTGTCAACGGTCACGGGCGTCCGCTCATCCACATCAATCCGGATACGTACCAAACGGGGGTCAGCACCAAGGGCAATCTCCGTGACTTCACCGACCTTGATGCCGTTGTAGCGGACATCACCCCCGAGAGAGAGCCCGGCAACTGACCCGTCAAAGATCACGTCATAGGTCTTGATTTCAGCATCGCCATCAAACCCGGTCAGCCACACAAGAAACAGGAACGCGGCCACCACCGTGGCGGCCGAGAAGGCGCCGATCAGTATGTAATTTGCCCGTGTCTCCACGCTTTGTCCGTCCTCTGATTTCTACTCGGCAGGTGCCTGTGCCGCAGCACCCGCAGCCGCCCGTGATCTCGGCCCCTGAAAATACTCCTGTATCCACTCATTGGAATGGGTGGATACCTCACTGATTGGCCCGACCACCATAACACGCTGCTCCGCGAGAACCGCCACCCGGTCGCAAATAGCGTATAGACTGTCCAGATCATGGGCCACCATGAACACCGTCAGCCCCAGCGCTTCCTTCAGTTGGCGGATCAAATTGTCATAATCCGCCGCCCCAATCGGGTCGAGACCGGCGGTCGGCTCATCCAGAAACACGATTTCCGGATCAAGCGCCAGGGCTCTGGCCAGCGCCGCCCTCTTGCGCATGCCGCCTGATAGCTCGCTCGGGTGCTTCGGCCCTGCTGATGGCG